>JADGCO010000027.1 GCA_015228935.1 Magnetococcales bacterium
AATTTTGGGTTTTTGTGTGTTGTCCAACCCCAGATGGCGCTTGCGCCAGGAGGTACCATCAGGACAAGGTATCCCCAACAAATCCCGGGCCAGCATGGTGGCCACCAGCTTGAGAAACGTGGTCTTGCCGGAACCCGGTGCCCCCTCGATAAGCAGACGGGCGTGGTGAGGCAGGAGTTGTTGCAGGAGCAGGGATTCATGGCCCCGATCCATTGTTCCGCGTTCGTCACGGCTTTTCAGGGTGGTGTATAAATCTTCGATGGGATAGACGGGTTTGGCCTCTTTGCCGCGCCCTTTGCCGGTGCCAATGCCACTGATTTTAATGTGCTGGGTGCGGTCCAGGAGGGATTGCAGCCAGGGCGTCATATCAGCGTGTTCAATCCGGCCATCTCCGTCACAAACAGAGACCCCTTTTTCATGTTCTTTGGCGCGGGGATCCCAGGCAAAGGCCCAGTTGCCGCCGCCCCGTCTGGTCTGGAGATAAGGCCAGAGACGTACCTCCCCGGTCTGGTCCAGGCTGCCCCACATGAACCCCATGGAACGGCTTTCATGGGCTGTCTGGTATCCCTCCAACCCAAACAGGGAGGGTGCCATGATGGTGCAACGCCCTCGATCACCAAAATGTCGCCTGAACTCGGCATCCCCGGTATGCGCATGACCACACAGGCAAGCGTGAAAACGTCCCGAAGGATAAATTTTTTCATCATGGAGCTGTCGGGTGGCCCGCGAAAACCATGACACCGGATGGTGCATGAGCATCAGGGCGTTTTCTTTGATCCTTTCCAGGGGATTGCCTGACGCATGGTTCGCCAGGGCGTTTGGCAACTGTCCCGCAAGCAATTCCAGTTTCCCAAGGAAGTTTCCCTCTTTCTGGTAATGCATCCAGGCCGAGTTGAGACCCACCAGGGTGAGCGGAAATTTGCCGGGCAGGTCGAGTTGCAGGGAAAAGTCACCTGGAAAAGGGGAGGGGTGGTAGCCCTTGCCCAGACAGGGAGCAATCCTTCTGTCGAACCACTCCAAATAATTCTGGAAAAGGACATGCAATGGACTGGTGCCTGTTTCTTGCCACACCAATTGTTCCAGAATGGGTAATTGCAACGGCCATGCCTCCGTGCCCAAACTTTTTCCGAAAAGTTGCAGCAAAGGATTGTGATCGACCTGTCTCCTGTCCAAATCATGATTGCCCGGCACGGGAATGACGAGAGGTTTGGAATGTTTGCCGTTATCGGTCAACCATGTCAAAAGTTGGTCAAGAAAGCGATCAAATGAGTCATACTCGGCCTTGGCCCCTGACCAGGCAATATCCCCGGTGATCAAAAGCAGATCCGGCGCTCCCTGCCTGGCCACCATCTCCCGGAGAGTGTCGCCGAACTCCTGGTTGGTCTGCCACCAAAGCTCTTTTCCTGGACAACCCATGTGAATATCGGAAATATGCAACCAGCGCAGGGGTTTGGACATGAATGACATCTCCACCAAAAAAGCGGAAGGTTGGCACGAAAATAACCTTATACTGCATGGGTGATCGTAATAATCAGCCAAAAATGATCAAAGCATGTTAAAGGTGGGCCAGGCACCCGCGCAACTTTTCCGCCAGAATTTCGACATGCGGCTGTTGCATCATGGTGAGGTGGTCCCCCGGAATGACATGTAATTCCACCGGCTTGGCACTGTAGGGACTCCAACCCTGAAAAGGATCCAGGCGGATGGCGGGATCCATCTTTTCCGTTGTCAGATTATCTGGTTGCAAATCACGGGAACTGAACAAAACCATTCTGACTGGCAGATGCTCTTGCGGGGGGGTGTATCTGACCTGAAGGTTGGTCTTGTAGACACGAATGAAGCCTTGGAAATGGGCAATATTGGCATCGGCAGGCAGGATATCGTTCTTTTTCAACCGCTCGAACAGATGGCGCAGCGGTTCTTCCGGATTGAGGGTGGTCATCATGGCCCGGGTGATTTCCAATGGGGTACCGTACATGTGTTCGATGATCTCCGCCAATTGCGACAACCATTGGGCCTGACTCCAATCGAGACCAACCGGATGGTAATGGTGTGGTGCCGGAGAGTCGAGAATGGCGAGCAAGGCAACCGGCTCTCCCCGGGCATGAAGCTGGCGGACCATTTCATAGGCCACGGTGCCACCAAAAGAGTGCCCTCCCAGATAATAGGGGCCATGGGGTTGGACACCCTTGATGGTGGCGATGTAATGGGCGGCCAGATCCTCCACACGTTCATGAGGGGCTGTGGCACCATCCAGCCCGGGAGGTTGCAGGGCATAAAAAGGACGGTCCGCCGCCAGGCAACGTCCAAGTTGATGAAAATAAATGACGTATCCCCCGGCTCCGGCAACGCAGAAAAAGGGAGACTGGTTGCCCCGGCCCTGGATGGCGACCAAAGAAGACCAGGGATCCGTCGCGCTCTGCTTGCGGATGATCCGGGCGAGTTGTTCAATGGTGCTGCCTTGAAACAAGACAGACAGCGGCAGACTTTTCTTGAAATGTTGTTCGATCCGGGCCATCAACCGCACCGCGATCAGGGAGTGTCCGCCCAGATCGAAAAAGTTGTCCCGAATGCCAATCGGACGTATCTGCAAAACATCTTCCCAGATCTGGACCAGTTCGAGTTCCAGAATATCCCGGGAAGAGAGGGCGGCCTGGTCCGGGTTGATCCGCTGGCCGGGGCGCGGTTCGGGCAGGGCACGACGGTTGATCTTGCCGTTGGGGGTCAGGGGGAGGGCATCCAGAATGACAAAGTGGTTGGGAAGCATGTAATCTGGCAGACGTCCCTGGAGAAAACGGCGCAATTCAACAGGGTCGGGAACCTTTTGTCCGGCATGGGGAACAAGATAAGCCACCAGGGACCGCTCCTGGGTAGCGGTGTTTTCATGCACATGGGCCACCCCTTCCCGGATCGCCGGATGTTGAACCAGATGGCTTTCGATTTCGCCCAGTTCGATGCGGAAGCCGCGAATCTTGACCTGATTGTCCAGGCGGCGCACATAGTCGAGGGTGCCATCCGCCAGGTAACGGGCCAGGTCTCCGGTTTTGTAGATGCGCTCCCCAGGCCTGAATGGATCGGGAATGAATTTTTCCGCTGTCAGATCGGGTCGGTTGCGATACCCCCGTGCCACACCGGCACCACCGATGCAGAGTTCTCCGGCGACACCGATGGGAACCATGTCGAGGTGGGCATCCAGAATGTAAATCCGGGTGTTGGCAATGGGATGCCCGATGGGTTCCACCGCCCCGGACTGCCCGGACCGGGGCACCACCCGTTGCACCGTTGACCAGATGGTAGTCTCTGTTGGCCCATACATGTTCCAGAGCGTGCCGCACTTTTCCAGCAACGCAACGGCCATGTGACGGGGGAGGGGTTCGCCGCCACACAGGATGGTGAGGTTGGGCATCGGTTCCCAGTCCTGGTCGAGCAGCAGACGCCAGGTCGCCGGGGTGGCCTGCATCAGGGTGATCTGTTCCTGCCGCAAAGCCTGCAACAGAGAGGCACCACTTCGGACCATCTCCGTGTCGGCGATCACGACCCGCCCGCCGACCGTCAGGGGCAGAAACAGTTCCAGAATGGAAATGTCAAAGGAGATGGTGGTGACGGCCAGGAGAGAGTCCCGGGCCGAGAAGCCCGGGGTCTGTTGCATGCTCCACATGAAATTGACCACCGCCCCATGGGAAATCATCACCCCTTTGGGCCGACCCGTCGAACCCGAGGTGTAGATGACATAAGCCAGATGGCCGGCTTCTGTCTCGGAGCGTGGATTGTCGGTCTGTTCCCGGGCAAACCGGCTGGCATCGGTATCCAGGCAGAGGGTGCTGACGCCGGAAGCGGGTATGTGGCCCAAAAGATTGTTTTGGGTCAACAAAATTTTTACCCCCGCATCTTCCAGAATGTAGGCCAGACGGTCCACCGGATAGGCGGGATCCAGAGGCACGTAAGCCCCGCCTGCCTTGAGAATGGCCAACAGGCCAAGCAGCATGTCCAGGGACCGCTCCAGGCAGACGCCTACCAGGGTATCGGGTTTGACCCCCAGCGTCTGCAAATGGTGGGCCAGTTGATTGGCACGGCGATTCAATTCACCATAGGTCCAGGCCTGTCCGGCACACTGCACGGCTATGGCATCCGGGGATTTGGCGCATTGAATTTCCACCATCTGGTGCAGAGTCGGGAGATCGGGCCAGATCCGGGTGGTGTCGTTCCAGACCTCGCGCAGGGTGTGCCGTTCCGTTGCGGTCAACAAGGGCACCTGCTGGATGGGTTGTTGGGGCATGGCGATGCAACCCGCCAACAGGGTCTTGTAGTGGGTTCCCAGGCGTTCCACGGTTTCCCGGGCGAAAAGATCGCTGTTGTATTCCAGGGTTCCGAGCAGACCTTCGCTGGTTTCCTCGATCTGGAGCGTCAGGTCGAACTTGGAAATGACCAGCTCCTGGGGGAGGTTTTCCAGGATCAGGCCCGGCAGGGTCGGTTTGCCCTCGCTCTTGTTCTGAAAAATGAACATGACCTGGAACAGGGGGGAGTGGCTCAGGTTGCGCTCCACCTTCAGCTCGTCCACCAGTTTTTCAAAGGGGAGATCCTGATGGGTATAGGCGGCCAGGGCCGTTTGCCGGGTTTGTTGGAGAAGCTCTTCCACCGTGGGGTTGGCAGAGAGATCCAGCCGCAACACCAGGGTATTGACAAAAAAGCCGATCAACCCCTCCACCTCCCGCACCGTGCGGTTGGCGGTGGGAAAGCCGATCACCAGATCGGTTTGCTGGCTGTAGCGCGACAACAATGCCCCGAAAGCCCCAAACAGGGTCATGAACAGCGATGCCCCCACCCCTTGACCCAATTCCTGAATCTGGGTGGTTTCCTCCCGGGTGAGGGTAAATCGGACCAGATTGCCCTGGAATCGTTGCATGGCCGGACGGGGATAATCGGTGGGCAGTTCCAGCAGGGCCGGGGCACCGGCCAGTTGTCTGGTCCAGTAGGTCAACTGTTCGGTCAGGACATCCCCGCTCAGCCAGGTTCTTTGCCAGGCTGCAAAATCGACATACTGGATGGGCAGGGGGGGGAGAGGCGAGGTTTCCCCCTGGGCCAGGGCCGCATAGAGCTGACCGCACTCCTGCAACAACACCCCGATGGACCAGCCATCCGAAATGATGTGGTGCATGTTGATCAGCATGACATGGCTGTCGGCACGCAGCAGGATCAGGGTGGCACGAAACAGGGGGCCTGTTGCGATGTTGAAGGGGTGTTCCGCATCGGCGGCAGCGACTTTTTGCACCTGGAGGGTTTGCGCGGAGGTATCCAGATGTTGCAGATCGACCTGCTGCATGACGAACGGATCCTGGACCATGCGCACCATGGCCACGCCATCCACGGTCGGATAGCAACTGCGCAGGATTTCGTGGCGCTCAACGATGATTTGCAGACTTTGGTGCAATGCCTGCCGGTTCAACTGGCCGTGCAGATGCCAGGCCACGGGCATGGAGTAGGTGGGGCTGGCCCCTTCCAACTGGTCGAGAAACCACAACCGTTGCTGGGCGAAGGAGAGGGGCAGAACTCCCTGGCGTGCAATGACCTGGATTGGGGCAAGGTAGCATTCTCCCATACTCCGCACCCCGACAACCGTCTGGCCGCCTTTGGTCAAAAATTCATCGGCGGAGAGTTGTTGCAAATGATCCATGAACAGGGCGATGGTCGGGGCCTCGAACAGGGCCACGACATCGATGGGCACATGCAGGAAAGCCTGCAACTTGTTGACGAAAATCACCCCCTTGATGGAATCGCCACCCAGCTCGAAAAAATTGTCATGGATGCCGATCTGGTGGATCTGCAATATTTCCTGCCACAATTGGACCAGATGTTGTTCGATGGATGTTCGGGGGGGAACATAGGCTGTTTCCAGGTCGCGGCGGTTGACATCCGGCTTGGGGAGTGCCTGGCGATTGACCTTGCCGCTTTCGGTCAATGGCATGCGTTCCAGAGGAATGAAAACAGCCGGTATCATGTGTTCCGCCAGTTTTTCCTTGAGATACTGGCGCAAGGCAGGGATGGAGATTGTGTGTCCCGGGGTGGGGACCAGGTAGGCCACGAGGCGTGCCGCCTGTTCGGGTCCGTCATCCTGTCTGGCCATGACCACGGCTTCGGCCACGGTGGCATGTTGCACGAGGAGTGCCTCGATTTCGCCCAACTCGATCCGGAAGCCGCGTATCTTGACCTGAAAGTCGAGTCGTCCCAGATATTCGATGGGACCGTCCGGGCGATAACGCACCAGATCGCCGGTTTTGTAGAGTCTGGCTTGCGGATCCGGGCTGAAGGGATCGGGAATGAATTTTTCCCGGGTCAGTTCCGGTCGATTCAAATATCCGTCCGCCAGTTGGACGCCGGCAATGTGCAACTCTCCGGGCACGCCAACCGGCAGCAGTTGCAGATTGGGATCCAGGATGTAAATCCGGGTATTGGCGATTGGCCGGCCAATGGGCACCTGTGTCAGGGGATGCTGGCGTCGGCAGGGCCAGTGGGTGACATCGATGGCTGCTTCTGTCGGGCCATACAGGTTGTGCAGTTCCACCGTGGCCGGAAGACGGGCAAACAGCATCTCCTGCAATTCATAACGCAAGGCTTCGCCGCCACTGATCACCCGCCGGATGGAGTGGCATGCATCCACGCCCTTTTCCTGCACGAACAACTGCATCATGGAGGGGACAAATTGCAGGGTGGTGATCTGTTGTTCCTGGATGAAACGCACCAGATAGGCGCTCTCCTTGTGACCGCCTGGTTTGGCCAGCACGGTTTGTGCCCCCACCATCAGGGGCCAGAAAAATTCCCATACCGACACGTCGAAACAAACCGTGGTTTTTTGCAGCACGCGATCCGTGGCATCCAGGGGAAAGGCGCTTTGCATCCACATGATCCGGTTGCAGATGGCCCGGTGCGAAATGATCACGCCCTTGGGACGGCCCGTGGACCCCGAGGTATACATGACGTAGGCCGGGTGGGCCGGTGTGGCCAGAATGACCGGGTTGTGGGTTGGCCACTCCCGGGTCGGGTTGGCAATTTCCTGATCCAGACAGATGACCTGAGCCAGCGTGTTGAACTGCCCGACCAGGGTCGATAAATGGGTCTGGGTCAGCAGGACCGGTGCCTGGGCATCGGTCATCATGAAGGCCAGACGTTCCGATGGATAGTCGGGATCCAGGGGTACGTAGGCCCCGCCTGCCTTGAGGATGGCGACCAGGCCGACCACCATTTCCAGGGACCGTTCCAGGCAGAGACCTACCAAGGATCCAACCCCGATACCCAGACTTTGCAGGTGATGCGCCAACCGGTTGGCCTGGATGTTCAGTTCCCGGTAGCTCAGATGCCGGCCCTCGCAAAACACGGCCCGTGCCTCCGGCGTTTTTTCCACCTGGTCTTCGATCCAGGCATGCAGGCACCGATGCAGGGGAAAATCGGTGGCCGTATGGTTCCATTGCTGGAGCTGCGTCTGTTCTTCCGGTGTCAACAAAGGCACTGTTGCCACGGGTTGCCGGGGTTGATCGAGCAGGCCGGTGAGCAGGGTCCGAAAATGTCCGGCCATGCGCTGGATGGTGGCCTGGCTGAACAGGTCGGTGTTGTAGCGAAACCTGGCTTCGAGACCCTGGGGGGTCTCTTCCATGTCCAGCACCAGATCCACCACGGCGGTCATGTCTTCGGTGGGGAGGGGTGTCAGGGTCAATCCTTCCAGTTTGATCTCCTGCAAGGGGGCATTTTGCAGGACGAACATCACCTGGAAGAGGGGGGTGACATTCAGGCTGCGCTCGACCTTCAGCTCGTCCAGGAGTTTTTCAAACGGTAAATCCTTGTGTTCATAGGCCGCCAGCGCCATCTCCTTGATCCGCTTCAACAGATCAATATATCCCGGATTGCCGTGCAGCCGGACACGCAAGATCAGCGTGTTCAAAAACAGGCCGATCAGGGCTTCGGTCTGGCTGTGCGGTCGATTGGCGATGGGCGAGCCGATGACGACATCTTCCTGCCGGGTGTAGCGATACAACAAGGTCGCAAAGGCCCCCAGCAAGGCCATGAACAGGGTCACCTTGGCCTCGACACAAAATTTTTCGAGTCGTTTGGCAAATTCGGGTGAAAAACAGATCTGCTCCGTGCTGCCATGATAGCGTTGGATGCGTGGACGGGGAAAATCCAGGGGCAGTTCCAGCATGGTGGGCACCTGGGCCAACTGCTCGCGCCAATATTTTTTTCTGGTTTCCAGAAATTCGCCTTGCAGCCTTTGCCGCTCCCAATGTGCAAAGTCGGCATACTGGATGGGCAGAGTGGGAAGCTGAGCCGGTTGGCCGGTATCAAAGGCATGATAAAATACCGACAACTCCTGAATGAACAGATTGATCGACCAGCCGTCGGAAATAATGTGATGCATCGTCAAAATGAAAATATTTTCAAATTCATGAATATTGAGCATGACCACCCGGAACAGCAGATTGCCGGAGGCCAGATTGAATGGGGTCTCCGCCTGTTCGCGGGTGATGCGGGCAATATGCGCTTTTTGTGCATCCGGGGTCAGATGGTGCAGATCGATTTGGGTCAGGGTCAGTCTGGCCTGATGCCTGGTCAACTGGACTGGCTGGTCACCCTCGATCCGGAAGGCACTGTGCAACACTTCGTGACGCTGGATAATGGCATTCAAGGCCTGTTCGAGGGCCGTCATGTTCAAGGTGCCGCGGACCCGGATGACGGAAGGTGGGACATTGTAGGTGGCTGATTTGCCGTGTTCCAATTGATCGAGGAACCACAAACGCTGTTGGGCAAACGAGAGGGGCAGTCCCTGCGTGCGCGGCATGACCGGAATGGGTGTCTCGAAATTTCCGGTTTGCCAGGCGCTCTCCTGTTGTTCCAGCCATGAAATAATCTCTGTTTTGCGTGCGGTGAGCTGTTCCAGAAGGTCGGGCGTCATCACGCCTTTGGGGGATCCGTAACGCAGACGCCCCTGATCGATGGTGAATGTGATGCCCATATTCCTGAGTCGGGAAATAAAATTTTCCATATTTTCCATGATGTTACCTTGTCGATCCGTGTTGGTTCAGCAGGAATCGCGATGGGCTTGAGGCCTTTAACGTCTGGAAATTCATGAATTGTCGGGAGTTCGCTGGTCCTGGTCTGCCCAGACATGCGTATTCCAGGCACATGGAGGAAGTTTGCCACATCCCGCACCCTGGCAAAAGTCGTTTTGGCCTGATCTGTGCTGAAGATCAGATGCAAAATCCTTTGGTACAATATGGATATTGGGGGCGCGGACGACTTTCTGAAGTGTAACGAATTGTTTTCGCAAGCTGCTTTCAAAAATCTTTGCGTGTCATATGCTTGACAAAGAAACCACATATTTCCAGTGTGTTGCGCGGAATTTCTGGCTGGCTGGGGCGAAAAAGCCCCGGGATCTGTATTGAATCATCACCACCATCCGAACCCCTTGGCCATCATGCCGACCAGGGTTCCAGAGAGGCTGATCAAAAAGGCAAACATCAGCCACATGGTACGGCGCACATCGCGGAATTCGGTTCGCAAGTCACGGAACTCGGCCTGGGAATCCGTGAATCTTGAGTTTATTTCTCTTCTGAATTCAATAAATTGAGTGTTCATCTCCGCTCGGAGGGCGTTGGATTCTTCCTTGATTTCCTTGCGGAGAGCGTTGGATTCCTCCTTCATTTCCTTGCGTAGGGAGGTGAATTCTGCATCGATTCCCTTGAATTCTGCATCGATTCCCTTGAATTCCGCTTTGATTTCCTTGAACTCGGCGCTGACTTCCTTCCGAAAATCCCGGAATTCGGCCTTCAAGTCCGTCAAATCCGACTGGATGTGTTCGACATTGGCTTCAAGTCTGGCTACACGTGCTTCCATACCGCCGTCTCCTCCTCCAGCACCGCCATGGGGAGCTTGTTTGGGGGGAATCTCGATGTTTTCTGGATGTGCATGCAAGGCGTTGGGCACTCTGGCGATGTTGCTTTTTCTAGTCATTGTCATTCTACCACCATCCGAACCCTTTGGCCATCATACCGACCAGGGTGCCGGAAAGGCTGATCAAAAAGGCAAACATCAGCCACATGGTACGGCGCACATCGCGGAATTCGGTTCGCAAGTCACGGAACTCGGCCTGGGAATCCGTGAATCTTGAGTTGATTTCTCTTCTGAATTCAAGCAATTCCCCTCGGAGTGCGTTGGATTCCTCCTTCATTTCCTTGCGGAGAGTGTTGGATTCCTCCTTCATTTCCTTGCGCAGGGAGGTGAATTCTGCGTCGATTCCCTTGAATTCCGCTTTGATTTCCTTGAACTCGGCGCTGACTTCCTTCCGAAAATCCCGGAATTCGGCCTTCAAGTCCGTCAAATCCGATTGGATGTGTTCGACGTTGGCCTCGAGTCTGGCTACACGTGCTTCCATACCGTCATTTCCTCCTCCTCCAGCACCGCCATGGGGAGCTTTTCTGGGGGGAACCTCAATGTTTTCTGGATGTGCATGATAGGCGTCAGTCACTCTGGCAATGTTGCTTTTTCTGGTCATGGTCATTTACTTGGGAGACAATTGGCGCGTGGGTTCATTCCTGGCAAGGTCATTGATGTAACAAGCCGACTATCACCCGGCCAGACTACCAGAATTACTTATAAAATACCAAAAAAATTCATTTTCAAGCCATTTCCAGCAATCTTCTGGTCAGGTGCAGGCGGACCTGGCTGGAGCGGGTCAGGCGATGGAAGAAGTGGTGGGGGCCGGTGGTATGTTCCAGGAGTTTGGGGAGATCGTCGCAAACTTCAGCATAGAGGGTGGGCAGCCGGGAATCGAATTTTTCCAAGGCCCGACGCAGAGGATCCTTGTGATGCCGCGCCAGAATGGTGGGCAGGGTGTCGTGATGCAGATTTCCCAATGTGTAGTGCATGGCGGCAAACAGGGTGACGGGTCCATGATCATGCAACATCAGGTCGGTATCGAAGCGTTCTTCTGCGGGGGGACCTTCGGTAAGAATGTGTTGCAGGTAGGCCCTTTCGTTGAGAAATTCGCTCGGGTCCAGGCGCTCGGCGCGTCCATAGGCATCGATGGTTGAACTCGTGAATTGAATGAGACGTTGCGGATGGTCGGCGAGAGTCAACAGCACATCGCGAATGACGGAGGCTTTGCGGCCAGGGTCCACCGGGTCGGCTTTCAGGCGGGGGGAAGGGGAACAGGCCCGGACTTCAAGCCGATGCCCATGCCGGGCCAATTCCCGGGCCAGGCGGGCGAAGACGCCACGGCGGAACAGGTCATTGGCAAAATTGCGGCGATTTTGTTTGTGCAGGAGCGTCAACTGGATCTCGGGAAAGTCCAGGGAGGCAACCAGAAGGTGCGCAATACAGGCCATGGGGATGCGCTCGGCCAGGTTGCCATGCCGGTCTGCATGAATTTCCTGATGAAATTCATCAAAACTGATCTGAACCATCACCTGGGCGGGAGCGGCATTTCGTGACCGGTCGGTCAGGGCCTGGCGTATCTGCAAAAAAAATTCCGTTGCCGCAGGCTGTGTTTCGGCAAAATCACCGTTGGTGATCAGGGCAAAGGTGGTGATGCGGTCCATGCTGCGGATGGCGGCAAGCAGCGACTCCATGTGTCTGGCCAGGTCGCCACCCGTAAACAGAATGCGCTCGGTCAGGGTGTTGGCCAGGGCGAAGAGAGATCCGGGTGCCATGACTTTGGATTGAACGGGGGGACGCCAGACAAACATGCAGTGCCGACAGTTGTGCCGACAAGACAAACCCGGTACCAGCCCGGCCTTGGCAAAACGGTGGTTCCCGGGAGCCGGATCCGGCAGGTGATCGAGCAGCGCCAGGCGTTCGCGATCGATGGGGTTGTCGGGGTCGCCGAACTCAACCTTTTGCTCGGCCTGGATGCGGCGATAGGTGGCCTGACGGGACTCACGGAATGGATCCATGCTGGCCCACCGGTCCACAATCCGTTGGGCCAGATCCTCCCTGTCCGGCAGGCCATCCGGCCACCAGTGCGACAAAAAACGGTCCACAAAACCGGGAATGGTGGTGTGTTCGGCATGCCGCAATAAATCGACCAGCCAGAGATGATCGCGATTGCGGGAGATGCTCAAAACGTCCGGGTGATAGCGCGGGTGGACATGCTCCAGCAACCAGCCCCGGGCAAACAATGCCCCGGCAACGCCCTGCGCCGGACCAGGAAAGGCATCCGGCGGCCAGATGTATGCCGGCAGACGATTGACCCGGGCCATGGCTTCCTTGAATGCCAGGCGTTTTTGCTCCAGATAATCGACATGCAGCGGGTTGACGGTGTCAGGAGACATGGAAATATTCTTCCCGAAGGGTGTACCAGATGCGGGCCGACTGCAACCAAAGCCAGACCAGACCCATGGCCAACAGATCGAAGAGAGGAAAACGGGTGCAAGGTTTCCAGAACCGATCATGAAAAGCAAGGCAGGGGCAGGCAGCTTTTTGGGCCATGGGAGCCGGCAAAGCGAGGAGCAGGTCCAGCATGAAAAAAATCTGCCAGGTCTCCTGTCGGGCATAACGACCGATGGCACGCCAGCGTTGCCATGCGACCTGGATGCCGTCCATCCGGTTGAGATGCACCAGCAGCCGGAAAAACGGAGCCAATTGCAGAGGGCGGGTATGATCCTGCTGCCGATAGAGATCCGGTGCCTGTTGCAGAAATGCCTGCCAGCCGGTGTGATGACAGGTCATGATCAGGGCATTCAACAGGGTGCGGCGGCCATATCCTTCCCGTTGAAAACGCCGCGCCGATGTGTTCAGGATGCCGGGCAAGGTGATCCAAACGCCGGCCTGGTGAATGCGGGCCGCCAGGTCCTGATCTTCCATGAAAGCCAATTGCGGGTTGAAGCCGCCCAATTCCTGATAAAAACGCCGACCCAATAAAAATCCCTGATCACCATTGATACACCCTTTCCGGTTCAGGGCACTTTTGGCAGCATGGAAACGCAAGGGGCGGGCCAGAGCGGGTGCCGCATCCTGAAAATGAAGCGAAAAATGGCCTGCAACCCGATCATGTCCGCAATGTTGGCGCATCTGCGCCAATGCTGTCACGGCCAGTGCCAATTGGTTGATGGCGGTCAAGGTCGAATCCGCATGCAAAAACAGCAACTCCCTGCCTGTGGCCACCATGCCACCGGCATGCAGTTGCGCACCCCGACCCCGTGGGGCCGAGATCCAACGGGCATTTTGCATCTGGTGTGTCATTCGGGTATTGTCTTGTGAACCGCCATCGGCCACGATCACCTCCAGGGTGATGTGTTGTTGCCTGCCCAGTTGCAGCAGCAAGCCTGGCAGGGTGTTGGCCTCATTCAAGGTGGGAATGATCACCGACAGCGTGGGTTCGGTCATGTTGGTATTCGATCAACTATGGCATGAAAATTGCTAGATACCAGGTCCGATTGCCAGAGAAAGGAACTCCGGTGCAAAAAATCGTCACAGTGACAGGGAAGCTTTTCATTTTGTTATTGGCCCTGCTCACGGCGCGGGACATACCGGCCCTGGAAACGGAAATTATTGGTCGAGTTGTGGTTTTTGTCAACGACGGGTGCCCTTATTGCCGGACCTTCGAGCAGGAAGTTGGGCAGGCGTACCCGAAAACAGCTCTTGGCCAGAGATTTCCCATGGTCAAGGTGGATACCTTCGATCCACCCAAAGAGTATGCCACCCTGGCCAAGGAGGTCTGCTTTACGCCAACCATCCTGGTATTGGATCGTCAGGGGGTGGAGCAGGCCCGTTTTCGGGGTTATCGGGGCAATGAGTTTTTCTGGGCAGATATGGAAGCCGTGGCACAAAAAATGGGGTTTGTGACTAAAACGCAAAAGCCTTGACAGGGATGGTCGGGAGAAAAGATGGCGTTACTGGATCGTTTGCGGTCGGGATTGAACCGGACCCGTGAAGGGTTTGTCAAAAAGTTGGACGTGTTGCTGGCCAGGGGCCAGGTCAATGCCGAACTCCTGGAGGATTTGGAGGAGTTGCTCATTACGGCTGATTTTGGCGTGGAGACCACCACCCGCATTCTGGAAGAGTCACGTAGCAGGTTAAAGGAAAAGAAACAAAGCGATGGGGCCTCTTTGCGGCTGGTGATGCAGGAGGTGATCCGGGAACGTCTGGAGCAGTACCAGACTCCCCTCGATCTGACCCGGGCCAAGCCACACGTCATCCTGGTGGTCGGGGTCAATGGGGTTGGCAAGACCACGACGATTGGCAAACTGGCGGCCCAGTTTACCCATGCCGGCCAGCGGGTCATGCTGGCGGCGGGGGATACGTTCCGGGCGGCGGCGGTCGATCAGTTGCGCATCTGGGGCGAGCGGGCCGGGGTTCCGGTGATCGCCCAGGGTCAGAATGCCGACAGTGCTTCGGTCATCTTCGATGCCCATGCGGCTGCCGTGGCCCGAGGCATCGACCTGCTGCTCGCCGATACCGCTGGACGCCTCCACACCAAGGCCAATCTCATGGAAGAGTTGAAAAAGGTCAAACGGATTCTGGGACGCAAGGATGCCGCCGCCCCCCACGATGTCTGGCTGGTCATGGATGCGACCACCGGCCAGAATGCCATCAGCCAGGTGGCTCTGTTTCATGAGGCCCTCGGTCTGACCGGTCTGGTGATCACCAAACTGGATGGGACGGCCCGGGGTGGGGTCGTGGTCGGTATTGCGGAAAAATTCAGGCTGCCCATTCGCTTTGTCGGTGTCGGCGAGGGGATCGATGACCTCAAACCCTTCTCTGCCAACGACTTTGTCAACGCCCTGTTTGGCACATGAAAGACGGTGGATCCCGATATGCTTACCTCCAGGTTGTTGACACGTTTGGTATCGTTTCCGGTTTTGATTCTTGTCGTGCTGGTGAGTGGCCTGTTCCCTGTCCAGGTCATGCAGGCCGATGACAATACCGCGCTGGACGATTTTCGGCGGCTGTTTGCCTATCTTGATATGGACAATCCGCTGCCACCCGAGGTGTTTGACCGGTCGCGCTGGCCAAACAACGATCTTCTGACTTCCTATCTGGAACTGGAACTTCTGCAACATCCCAGGGTCGCACGTCCCTTGACCGTCGATTTGCGCAGTTTTGTGCGGCGCTGGCCGGACCACCCGCATGGGGGCAAAATCCAGCGTATGCTCGATGAGCGGATCGCGGATGAGGGAACCGATGCCGAGGTCCTGGCATGGTTTGATCGCCGACCCCTACCGGCAGTCGCCTCTCAGCAAAAACGCTATCTGGAGGTTCTTCTGGCCAATCAGCGGCAGGAGGATGCCTGGCGCATCTGGCGGGACTATTATCGCAATGGGTATGACATTTCCGACGCCCTGGATCTGGCCACCCAGGTCATCTCCCGGCAATTGACTGCCGAGGATCATGAAACCAGGGCCAGAACCGTGATCCAAAAAGGCAAGGCCAATGCCCTTCCTGGTGTCTTGCGCCAGATTCGCAACCTGGATCTGCGGAACTATTTCTTGACATTGGCCGTGGCCAGGAGTGACAGCAGACAATTCGAGACCATGGTGGCCAAACTTCCCCAACAGATGGCGCAAAGTTCGGAGCTGTGGTTTGAACGAGTGGAATATTATCGTCGCCAGGGTGCTTATTCTCAGGCCGCAGCTCTGTTGCAAGGTCCAAAGGGAAAACTGCTCAATCCCGAAGACAGCCAACGCGCCCGCTATCGTCTGGCCAAGGACATGGTCTATCCAGGCAAGGATTACAAAAATGCCTGGCTGGTCCTGCAACCCAGCAGCAAACTCAAAAACCCCAAAATGTCCGACACCTTCTGGTTGGCCGGCTGGTGTGCCTACAAATTGGGTAACAGGCCAGCCGCCCTGGAAATGTTCAAACGTCTGGCCGAGGAGGGGGATGACCTGCGCATGCGCAGCCAGGGGGGCATCTGGGCTGCCGTGTTGATTGGCATTGCCAAGCCTGAAGCGACCCCATGGCTGGAGATAGCCGGTCGTTATCCGGAATCTTTTTATGGTTTCCTGGGCGCGGAAATGACCCATCCCGACTCGATCCTGCCCCGGGAGCCTGCCGAGCAACCCTGTGGTCCCCTTCTGGAACGGCAGGATCTGCAAACCGGCCTGAATCGCATGACAATCCTGAAAACCATTGGTCGCAGTTTTCACAATGGTCTGGAAGTACAGGCTCTGGCTGAAAAATTTGGCCTGAATCCCAGCGAACAGATCTGTCTGGCCACAGCCTATGGAGATCCCAATCATGCCATTCAGGTGGCCTCGCCTCTGTATTATAAACAGGGCATCCGCCTTTGGAACGGACTCTATCCCCTGCCGTCCTGGAAGCCTGATACGGGCTGGATTCTTGATCCGGCCCTGGTTTGGGGAACGAGCCGCCAGGAGAGCCTTTTTTCTCCTGCCGTCGTTTCTCGCAGTGGTGCTTTGGGTCTTTTGCAACTGATGCCAGCCACGGCTCGGGAAGAGGCCCAATTGCTCAAGATGGAAGCCTCCACGCCGCATCGGTTGCGGCAGCCTGGCTACAATCTCTCTTTGGGGCAATCCTACCTTTTTCGCATGTTGAAACGGTTCGATGGTGATCTGGTCCTGGCCTTGATCTCCTACAATGCTGGACCATCCCGGGCGCAAAACTGGCGACCCGAACGCACGCTCAAGGATGCCCTGAATTTTATCGAGGATATTCCAATCCATGAAACCCGGGATTATGTCAAGAAGGTGACGCATGGTTATGCCGTCTATCACCATCTCATGTATGGAAAGGGTTCCGTCCTGAAAGTCATCTCCCCGGGAAAGCCGGGTGTGCAATACTTGGCCGCGCCAGCGACACCCTGAAAGAATTGGGAAATGATTGACCATCCCAGTTTTTTTGTGTATTCTTGGTATAAAAGTCGGATCCGATGAGGAATGCTGATGGGCAAAAGCATGAGCAGCCGGGAGGTGATCGCGATTTTAATAAAAGCTGGATGGCAGTTGGATTCTATCCGTGGTGATCATCATCATTTCAAGCATTCATCTTTGACTGGGAAAGTGACGGTTCCCCATCCTCGAAAAGATGTTCCTCTGGTTATCCTCAAACTCATTGAGAAACAGGCGGGTATGGCGATCAGGTAGGATAAATTAAAAATGGAAACAAGACATTATGCAGCAATCATGTATCGCGGGTCGGAAGGAATCTGGGTCGGCTTTCCGGATATTCCCGGATGTGTCAGTTTTGGCCGATCCGTTCAGGAAGCGGCCATGCAGGCTGAGGAAGCATTATCTGGTCATGTGGCTCTGATGGTACGGGACAATGACCCCCTGCCTGATCAGACTCCTCTGGACCGGTTGGACGAAGTGGCTCCTGATCCGGGAGATTCCGCAGAGGTAGGGCGTTTCCTGGTCAAAGTCGAGATTCCTGCCAGATGGATTCAACTCAATCTTTCCATGGCCGAAAGCTTGGTGATGCGGGTAGACCACGCTGCCAAGGATTTGGGGATGAGCCGCTCCGGTTATCTTGCCGAGGCTGCGCGTCGGATGCTGGAAGCGGGGTAAAGGGAGAGGGGGACGCAAAGGGTCGGCAGCGTGTACGCGGTGTCTTTCAAGACAGATGAATATTATTCAGACGGCGAAGGAGAACTTCGCCGGTGTGGGTGTAGAAAAAAATGCGGCGTCCCAGGGTGCCGCCCACGTTGATGGCAGTCAGAAAGAGTCCGGCAGCGCGAATTTCGTTTTCTGCCATGCGAATATTTTGGCGACCAACCGTATTTTCCGGGTCGTGGGTGGGATACATGTCGGCACCCCCAAACAGTTTGGCAGAGAGTTCCCGGCGGGAAATACCGCGCTGGTCGTAGTATTCCAGCATGTGCCGGATGGCACAGTCCACGAAACGAAAACACTCTTTCTGGCGTTGACGCCGGATGTGGTGGGCGATTGGGGTCGTACCACCGGGTTGCACGCCATGACAGATGGCCCCGGTTCTGGTCTTGGGATGGAACAGGGTCAAGGCCACACAAGAGCCTAGAATTGTGTCCACGACGACCGGTGACTCACTGATATACAATTGCCCCGGTGCCAGCGTGAAGGCATGCGGCATGATTGTGTCGTCATGGGACCGGAAACTCTTGCCTGTGTAGCGCGGACGCATGGTGAGGCCGGGGTCGGGTCGGCAGAAAAGGAGAAAAGGCAGGTTCGGCTGGTTGTTCAACGCCCGCAATGGCGCAGGACTTCCTGGGCAATCTGATGCAACGGCTTGACGACATCGACGCCTTTGTGTTTGATGGCTTCCTTGGGCATGCCGAAGACGACGCAGGAATTTTCATCCTGAGCGATGTTGTAGGCACCGGCATCTTTCATTTCTTTCATGCCGCGGGCACCGTCGTCGCCCATGCCGGTCATGATGACGCCGACGGCATTTTTTCCGGCATAACGTGCCGTTGAGCGAAACAGCACATCCACCGAGGGGCGGTGGCGGCTGACCAGAGGGCCATCCCGGACTTCGACAAAATAGCGGGCACCACTCCGTTTCAGCATCATGTGTTTGCTGCCCGGGGCGATCAACACCCGGCCCCGGACAACGGTGTCATTGTCTTCGGCCTCTTTGACGGTCATCTGGCAGAGGGAGTTGAGACGATTGGAAAAGGCCTTGGTAAAATTTTCCGGCATGTGCTGGACGATGACGATGCCAGGCGAATCGCCGGGCATCTCTTCAAGGAATTCCCGCAGGGCCTCGGTTCCTCCCGTGGAGGCTCCCACGGCGACCACTTTTTCCGTGGTTTGGATCATGGCGCGGTTGGCGGATGGGGGTGGCATCATGGCATCTGCGGTCAATTTGGGTGCCACTTTTCCGGCCTGGGCCAGGCTGGCGGCGCGTGCGGCACGCGAGACGGGGGCGTTCGAGTTGGGAGATGGCAGGCGGTTCAGCCGGCACATGGCCGCAGCCTTGACCGTATCGCAAATGGAGATGCAGGCTTCTTCCAGAAACTGCTTGGTGCCCATTTTGGGTTTGGTGATGATATCGACAGCACCATATTCCAGGGCTTTCAGGGCGGTTTCGGAGCCTTCCACGGTCAGGGTGCTGCACATCACGACCCGTATGGGATGTTGTGTCATGATTTTCCGCAGAAAGGTCAGGCCATCCATGCGGGGCATTTCCACGTCGAGGGTGATGACATCCGGCACCAGCGTTTTGATGCGTTCGGCGGCCACGAAAGGGTCCGGGGCATGCCCGATGACCTCAATCATGGGATCGGATGAGAGTACCTTGTCCATGGTTTGACGGACCACAGCCGAATCGTCCACGATAAGGACACGGATTTTTTTATTCATCTCCCACCAGCTCCCAATTGAATCCAGACTCGTTGACCCATGGCGATAAAAACCCATGCAAAGGCTCTGCTTTTCCAATATCTCGATTTGTCAGCGGTGTCAACACGGGCAGGGGCATTCGACGGGCCATTTTGTGAGGAGCATTGAAATCTGTCAGACATCCTCTCCTTGATCTTCGGCTGAGAGGCTGTCTAATAACATGCTAATTTCAAAAAACGAATGAAAAACTGGGATGGAGGTCCAGGAGGAAGGGCTGCGCCCTTCCTCCTGGCGGGGTTTGGGGCAGCGCCCCAATAAAATTTTTCTTCCCAAATTTTTTCACAAAAACTGCATATCTCAAAGTGGACGCGGTTTAACAGACAGCCTCTGAGATCGGGAGTCCAGAAAAACCAGGTATGGATCCAGAGGAAAACAGGAACATCTTCAATGGACCCTCAATGGACGGCCTGTTGCATGGACGACAACTCTTCATTGGAGAAGATACGATTGATGTCGAGAATCATGATGAATTGATCGTTATGCTTACCCATTCCTTTGAGGAAATCACTGCGCAGTTTGGTACCGATCTTGGGCGGGGGTTCAATTTTGTTATGTTCGAGTTCCATGACTTCCTTGACGGAGTCGGCCAGGGCACCAATTTCGGAGACTTCATCATCCTGGACGATTTCGACGATGATGATACAGGTATTGACGGTTCTTTCCGATTGTTCCATGCTGAATTTGAGGCGCATGTCCACCACGGGAACGACACTTCCCCGCAGGTTGATGATACCGCACATGAATTCCGGAGTACGCGGGACCTTGGTAATGTTGGTGTATTCCAGGACCTCGCGCACCTTGGCGATATCCACGGCAAAGATTTCGCTGTCGAGCATGAAGGTCAGGTATTGGGTCGTTGCCGACGAGGAGGAATCCTGGAGTGAATCCGACCCACTCTCGACCGATGCCTTAACCGTTTCCTCTCTCATATGACCTCTCCTGTTTTGATAAACCTTTTTCTGGCAGAATTGATTTATGCTGTTCAGGGTGTGGTGGTTCCTGATTCGGCCAATTCCAGATCTTCCACGAACCGAACCATTTTTTGCAGGTCGAGGATCAGTGCGACGGTGCCGTCGCCCAGGATGGTCGCTCCGGAAAACTCTTCCGAGTTTTTGAAGGTTTTGCCCAATCCCTTGATGACGGTCTGGTGTTGTCCGATCACATCATCGACGACGAAGCCGACTCGTTTTTCTTCCACTTCGGAGATCACGATTTGTTCCACTTCGGGTGGTTGACCGGTGATTTCGAAGTGATCGCGGATCCGGATGTAGGGGACGATGGTTCCTCGGACGTTGATGACGTGGCGGCCATGGGTGGCGGTGACATCGGCGCGGGTCAGTTCGACGCACTCTTCGACGGCGGCCAGGGGGAGGACAAAATATTCGTTGCTGATTTTGACCAGGAGCCCCTCGATGATGGCCAGGGTCAGGGGAAGTTTCAGGGTGATGGTGGTCCCCTTGCCCAATTCGCTTTGTACATCGATGGAGCCGCGCAGTCCCTCGATGGAGCGGCGCACAACGTCCATGCCGACGCCACGCCCTGAGACGTTGGTCACTTTTTCGGCAGTGGAGAACCCGGCGGCGAAGATGAGCTGGAAGGCTTCTTTTTCGCTCAGCTCGCTGTCAGGGGGGATGACCCCTTTTTCGATGGCTTTGCTGATCAATTTTTCGGTATCCAGACCTTTGCCGTCATCGGTTACCTTGATCAGCACGTTGGCACCCGAGTGTTCTGCGGAGAGGTGGATGCGGCCAACGGGGGATTTTCCGGCTTCGACGCGCCCATCCGGGGATTCGACGCCGTGGTCGATGCTGTTGCGGATGATATGGACCAGGGGGTCGTTGAGCTGGTCGATCACGGTTTTATCCAGCTCGGTTTCGGCACCGGCGGTGGTCAATTCAATTTGCTTGCCGAGTTCGCTGGAGAGGTCCCGGACCAGGCGTTTGAACTTGTCGAAGGTGGTCCCGATGGCCAACATCCGGATGCTCATGGTGTTGTCGCGGAGTTCGCCGGTCAGTCGTTCCACTTCTTCGGAGATCAATTGGAGATCATGATCGTTCAATTTGGCGGAGGTTTGGGTCAGGCGGGCCTGGACGGTGACGAGTTCGCCGACCAGATCGACGAGCTGGTCGAGTTTGTCCGAGGGGACGCGCACGCTCTGGGCGACCACCTGCTGTTTTTTGGCTTCCCGTTTTTGTTTGCCAACCTCTTGTTCCACCAGGGCAGCCTGGACCTTGGCCTTGTTGACCAGGCCGGCATCCACCAGGCGTTCGCCCAGGGGCTGGAGGACTTTGTTGAGGTCATCGCGCTTGATGTCGCCACGTTCCACCAGAATTTCGCCCAGGGGTTTTTCCGGGGGGACTTCGTCGGGGGCGACGGATTCCTCTTCTCCATCGCGGTCCAGCATGCGAATATTCAGTTCGCATTGGTCATCAACGAAGATGAAAATGTCCTGAATGGCATTTTCCCCCTGGTCGGTGGTGAGAAAGATTTCCCAGGAGGTGTAGCATTTTTCCGGATTGATCTCTTCGATTTCGGGAAGGTGTTCGAGGAAGGTGACCACCTTGGTCTCACCGAGCTGGCGGATTTCATCGAGCAGCAGGAGAGGATTGGTCCCGTTTTCGAAAATTTCAGGTTTGGGGCGGAAGCGGATGCGGTAGGTATGGACACTTCCTTCTTCCGAGGCCGGGGCGGAATCTTTTGTGGTTTGGGCGGCATCGGCTGCCTGGGCAGGGGCGGCACCCGGAAGCAGGCCTTTCAGGCCGGCGATGATGCGACTGGCGTTGTTCTGGTCTGGTTCTTCACCACCGGCGGCGGCATCCAGCATGGCCCGAATCTGGTCGCGGGCGGCCAGCGTCAGGTCAATCAATCCTTTGGTGATCGGGATGGTGCCGTTGCGGGCCAGGTCGAAGACGGTTTCCACGTTGTGGGTGAATTCGGCGACCGCATCGAACCCGAACATGGCTCCAGAGCCTTTGATTGTGTGCATGGCTCGGAAGACGCGACCGATGAGATCCTGATCTTTCGGGGACTCCTCCAGTTCGAGGAGGGAATCTTCCAGTTCGGCCAGCAGTTCGTATGCCTCTTCCGTGAACGCACTGGTATCGATTTCCACGGCCATGGTGGTTTCCCCCGTTCCTGCTGATTAGCCTAAAACTTTTTTGATGACCTGCAGCAACTGTGCCGGTTTGAAGGGTTTGACGATCCAGCCGGTGGCACCGGCGTCTTTGCCTTCCGATTTTTTGTTTGCCTGGGACTCGGTGGTCAGCATGACGATGGGGGTGAACTTGAACGCCGGCAGGGCGCGCAGTTCTTTGATCAGCGTGATGCCGTCCATATTGGGCATGTTCAGATCGGTGATGACCATATCGACCGGATTGGCCTTCAATTTATTCAGGGCATCCTTTCCGTCCACACCTTCGACGACGTTGTAGCCTTCGCCTTTCAGTGTCAATGTGACCATTTGCCGGACGCTGGACGAGTCGTCAACGGTCATGATGGTTTTGGCCATTAATTCCCTCCCCTCCAGAGTCCACTGGGGTCATCCTGTTCAATACAACGATCAAATCCAGACGTTCTGATAGCTTCCTTGAATGTATCCGGCACCGGGCTGACGAGGGCCAGGGTTTTTTTTCTTTCAAGGATTGACCGGTGTGCCGAGCATAAAAGCTGGATTCCTGCCAGATCGACGCGATCCACGTCCTTGAAATTGAGATTCAGGTGCATGGTCTGAACGATGGCGTCATGCAGAGCTTCCTTCAATTCCTGTGCATGCTGGATCGTCAAGTCACCGGACAGGGTCAAGGTCCCGGTTCCGGAATCTTCGACGGTCAGTGTATACATTTTCCGTTCTCCAAATGGAAGGAATATGCCGTTTTTTTTGCTCCTTACTCGTCTCTGTAACGCAGAATGATGACCGCTTATGGGTCATGAAAGCAAGGCAAAAAAGTCAATCCTGATTCATTTGAACTGTTTTGCTTGAATTTTAGCCAGAGGAGGGACGCGGGAAGATGAAAAGGAGGAATGGGGGCCGGGTTGCCATGCTGGGCATGGCAGGGCGCATTCGGTCATCATCGTGTTGCCGGTGCGGTGAGAATATTCAACATGAGCCGGGTAGCATGGGCTGGATCCTGTGTCTGAAGAACACCGCGTATGGTTGCCACGCCTGCGGCACCGGTGGTCATGGCCTGGGCGATGTTGTCCGGGGTGATGCCGCCCAGGGCAATGACCGGGCCGGGGATGGCCTGGACCATTTGGGTGAAATGCGGCAGACCCAGAGGAATGGCTCCGGGATGAGAGCAGGTGGCAAAGAGGGGTGAGAGGGTGACATGGTTGGCCCCATCGGCCAGCGCCTGACAGGCCTCGGTCACGGTGTGGCAGGAGCGTCCCAAAAGAGGCGTGTTGCCCAGGATGCGACGGGCCACCCGGGTTGGCAGACCTGTGGCCGGCAGATGCACACCATCGGCGTTCACAGCCAGGGCAATATCGACCCGGTCATGGATCAATAAATGACTGGGGGGAGTGACAAGAGTTCGCATGGTGACGGCCATGGCATGCAACTCCCGGCTGCTCCAGCCCGGCAAACGGACCAGAATGTGACAGGCTCCCCCCCGCAGGGCATGCTCCAGGCGTTTGAGCAGTTCGTCTTTTCCATCGCTGCCAACAGGTTCCGTGATCAGGAGCAGACGGGGCAGGGGGGGAGGACAAAAAGGGTTCATGGCACTCCGACAGGCTGTGCGATCATGGCACTCCGATCCATTTATGGGTCTGAAGAGAGAGTCGCAGGTGTGCCCCGGCTTCCAGGACCAGGCGATAACAGAGTGCCACGGCCTCAGGGTCCGGAATGCCATCCCTGGAACGGGGTTGCACCCAGACCTGGGGGTGTCGGCTGGCTTGCTGAAGAATTTCCCGAATCCAGGCCGGATCCGGATTGGCTCCCACCACGTACTTGATTTCATTGGCGCGGGTAAACCACTCGGCGGACAGAGGGGTTTTCGGGGAGAGGGTGAGCCAGTCCACGCCGTCCGGAGGGGGACCGCCCACGCCGCTGGTCTCCATGGCGATCCAGAGACCGGACTCCTTGAGGGAGGCGATCAGTTCATGCAACCCAGGGGCCGACAAAGGTTCCCCTCCCGTCAGCAGGACGTGGGGTATTCCAGGGGCCAACTCTTGTCGAGCGGCCTGAATGTCCGCTGTGGTCAGCAAGCGGATGGCCTGGGGATCCCGGTGCAGGGGTTCGTCACACCAGGTGCAGTGCAGTGGACAGCCTGAAAAGCGAATGAAAAACATCGCCCGCCCGCTCCAACCAGCCTCGCCCTGCACCGAGGCAAACAAATCACAGATGGCATGGCGGATCATGCTTCAAGTCCAGATGGCATCCTCACGGGTGGCCTCGGCCCAGGATTCGGTTGATTCCCAGACCCGTACCGCCAGCATGCGGGCCTCGCCCAGTTCCGGACGCCCTTCCAGGAAACGCAGACACCATCCCATGATCCAGGCCGCCAGATATTCGGACGATGTGTAAGGAAGATCCGGAATGCTGTCGTTCAGATTGCGGTGATCGAGGTACGGATCGATCAGCTCCTGCTGCACGATCCGGCGCAACACGCCGAAATCGGTCACAAAGCCCGACTGGGCATTGCCCTTTTCGGGGAGACGTGGTGTGCCCGACAGGACCACTTCCAGGCCATACGAATGGCCATGGAGACGGTGACACTTGCCGTCGTGGTGCCCAAGAGCATGGGCGGCATCGAAATGGAAGCGACGCGCAATCCTCATGAAAAAATGCTGCCATGCTTCAATCACGGCGTCAATGCCTGTAACAGTGAGGGCAGGTGGAACCTTTTCCTGTGACTTTCCTCACCATCATCGGAACACATTTAATTCAGGAGACATCCAGAATACATGTTGCTTAAATAAAAAATTTGCTATCCTCCACTGAATCGACAAGGGAGCGTACCATGACACCACGATGTCACGGATGATCTTCCGGGTGCATATTGAACCCCAATTGGAAATGTTCGAACGGAAACGTTCCGGATGTGACGAGCCTGTATCATTCATGAATATTTTCAACGGTGTCTTGTCCCTATTGAAAACCTGGATATGTGTTGTCGTCGGGTCAAGGATGTCTGGAAGGAAAGCAAGATTATCCAGGGTATATTTTAATTAATTTTTCATTCAAAAATAGTTATATGCAATTTTAGAGGCAAGAGTTTCGTATCTGTTCCACGAGGCAGGAATCGCACACATGCTTGGGCGTGCTGCCATTCAGGGGCCGTGCCAGTGACTATCACCGAAACCGACCTGTCCGTCATGAGTGCCCGCATTGCCGAGGTTCTCCACCCGGAGCGGATCATCCTGTTCGGTTCCCGCGCCCGCGGTGAGGCGCAACCCGATTCGGACATCGACTTGCTGATCATCACCCGTGAGACTTACGGCCCCCACAACAGCCGACGACGGGCCATGGCTCGGGTGTGGCGTTTGCTGGCAGATATTCCTGTGGCCAAGGATATCGTTTTGTTCAGCAATGCCGAGGTGGAACAGTGGCGCACGGCCAAGAATCACTTGATCGCCAGGGCCTTGCATGAGGGGAGAGTGCTTTATGAAAGGCATTGATTACGCCCTGGAACTGTTACGTCTGGCACGCGCCGATCATCGTGCCATGACTGGCATGCTGGATCCCGATGTATTCACCGACGCCATTTTTGGTTTCCATGCCCAGCAGGCAGTAGAAAAGGGACTCAAGGCGTGGTTGTCGGCCTTGGAAATCCTGTTTCCTCTGACCCATGACATCAGCCGCTTATTGCCATTACTGGAACAGCAAGGAGCGGAGATGAGGGATCTGTGGGACTGGGTGGAACTCACCCCGTTCGCTGTAGAACACCGCTACGCCTGGAGTGATGACGCTGAAGTCGCACTGGACCGCACCGAACTGATCACCCGGATCCATGGACTGCTTGAACATATTGATGACCAGATCAGACATGTTGGCCCATGAATGTCAATTCATGTCGGACATGAAATCACAAAATACTTCCTTATTGTTTTGAGCAGGTCGGTGTGATGGCAGAAGAGTCTTTTATCAGCGATTTGTTTGGTCCGGCGAGTCGTCTGGCCCGGGAGATTCCGGGATACGAGGTGCGGGCCGTGCAGCGCCGCATGGCCGGACGGGTTGTCGATGCGGTGCGGGAAAACAAATTTTTATTGGTCGAGGCCGGCACCGGCACCGGCAAGACCCTGGCCTATCTGTTGCCTTTGTTGACCCTGGGTGAGCCGGTCGTGGTTTCGACGGCCACCAAGGCGTTGCAGGATCAGATCGTGGCCAAGGATCTGCCCCTGCTGCGCCGGGTGGTGGAGCGGCCATTTCGGGCGGCGGTCCTCAAGGGGCGGGGCAATTATGTCTGCCTGCATCGCTTTCGTCAGGTCGAGCAGGATCCGACCTTGCACATGTCGCGCTCGCATCAGGAGTGGCAACGTATTGTTGCCTGGGTCCACACCACCCGAACCGGGGACAAGGATGAACTGACCGATCTGCCTGAACGTCTCCCTTTCTGGGCCGGCGTGACCTCCACCACCGATAATTGTCTGGGCCAGAACTGCCCCCGGCATGACGACTGTTTCCTGATCCGCGCCCGGGATCAGGCGCGGCGGGCGCATCTGGTGGTGGTCAATCACCATCTTTTTTGTGCCGACCTGGCGGTGCGGGATGGGGGGTTTGGCGAAATTCTTCCCGACTATGACCGGGTGGTGTTCGATGAGGCCCACCAGTTGCCGGATGTGGTGACCCGGTTTTTTGGTTGGGAGATCAGCAATTATCAATTGCGCGAGCTGGTGCGTGATGGCCGGGCCGAGTTTGCCGAGGTGGGCGCGGATGATCCGGATTTGACCCAGGCCTTGCAGGGGTTGGAAGATGTGGCCAATCTGTTGCGGGGAACCTTTCCGACCGAGGATTGCCGGGCCGGTCTCACCCAAGCCGACATGGACCAGGGGGTTGGTCGCTCTCTGGTCACGGTGGAACAAGGGTTGCACCGGCTGGCCGAGGCCCTGGAGCCGCACCGTCCGCGCAGTGCCGGCCTCGCCACCTGTGCGCGCCGCATCACCGAACTCCTCGCCATGGCCGGACGCATCCGTACCCTGGACGATCCCACCAGGGTCTACTGGTTTGAAACCCGTGGCCGGGGGATTTTTCTTCAGGCTTCTCCCCTGGAGGTGGGGCCGCTCCTGAATGAAATTCTGCATCCCCTCCTCAAGGCGGCGGTCTTCACCTCCGCCACCCTGGCCACCGACGCCGGCAGCGACCCTTTCCGCTTCCTGCGCCAGCAGTTGGGTCTGCCTGAGGAGCAGATTATTGTTGAGCAACTTCCTCCGGCCTTTGATTTTTCCCGCCAGGCCTGCCTCTATTTGCCGCTCCATCTGCCCGATCCGGATGCCGCCAATTTTCCGGAGCTGGCCATTCAGGAAATCCTGGCCTTGCTGGAAGCCTCTTCCGGTCGTGCCTTGTGTCTCTTTACAAGTCGCCGCATGCTGGATCGAGTGCATGAAGGCTTGAAAGGCCGCATTCCGTATACCATCCTGGTCCAGGGCGAGGCCCCGAAACGGGCGCTTTTGGAGGCCTTTCAGGCCGAGCGTTCCTCGGTTTTGCTGGGTATGGCCAGTTTTTGGGAAGGGGTCGATGTCCCGGGCGAGGCCCTCTCCATGGTGATCATCGACCGGCTCCCTTTTGCCTCGCCGGGGGATCCCCTGGTGGCGGCCCGCAGCCGGCATCTGGCCAGTCAGGGCGGCAATGCCTTTGCGGATCTGTTTCTGCCCCGGGCCATTCTCTCCTTGAAACAGGGGTTGGGGCGTCTTCTGCGACGTTCCGATGATCGGGGCGTCATGGTGGTTTTGGACATGCGTCTGGTCCGGCGCAGTTATGGGCGGCGTTTCCTGGAGAGCCTGCCCCGCATCCCCATCATTCGCCAAATTTCTGCGGTTCGGGAGTTTTTTGCATGAAAATTCTGGCCATGGACACTTCGGATCGGGAGGGGTCTGCTGCCCTGTTGGAGGACGAGAGTCTGATCGTGCGGCGGTGTTTTCAGGGTCCGGAGGGGCACATGCTTCACCTTCCCAAGGCCGTGGCGGAAATATTGGCCGCTGCCTCCTGGACCCCTGCCAGTCTCGACCTGCTGGTCGTCACCCTGGGTCCTGGTGCCTTTACCGGCCTGCGTATTGCCCTCGGTTTTGCCAAAGGTCTGGCCATGGCCGGACAGATACCCTTGAAGGGCATCTCCACCCTGGAGCTGTTGAAAAATGGCCTTGGAGGTTCTGGAGCGCCCGCATTCATGGCGGCATTTTCCCCACAGACGCATGTCAGTCCCATCCTGGTCGCCATGGATGCCCGGCGCGGCGATGTGTTCGCAGCTCTCTATCATACCGATGGTCGCTGCCTCTGGCCGCCCGGACGTTGGACACCTGAACAACTGACCGCCCGGATTGCCCAGGTTCCGGAAGGGGTGCGCGTGGTGTGGGAGGGGGATCGGGATGCCGTGATCCTGGGTCGCCTGGGTCTGCACCGGTTCAACGTGGAAGGTACCGATGATCCCCTGACTTTGGAACCCCTCTATCTGCGGCGTGCCGATGCCGAACAAGCCGCGCAGGCAGAACCGGTTGGCGCATGATTCAATCCCGGGCCATGACGCCGGAGGATTTACAGGCCGTGGCCGCCTGCGCAGCCGATCTGATGCCCCATCCCTGGAGCCTGGCCATGCTGACCGAAGAACTTCAGTTTGGTTCTTTGGGACGGGTTCTGGTCGCGGATGCTGGTCAGGTCGTTGGGTATCTATTATTGCGCCCCTTGCTGGACGAGTGGCATCTCATGACCATCGGTGTCAGTCATTCCTGTCAGCGAAGCGGCCTGGGGCGCCGCTTGTTGACCGAGGCCATCCAGCATGCCACCACCCACCAGGGCCGCGTCCTGCTCCTGGAGGTGCGGGTTTCCAACCTTCCCGCTTGTCGTCTCTATGAATCCATGGGTTTCCGTACCCTGCATCGCCGCCGCAACTACTATCCAGCTCCTCCCGTTGCCGAAGATGCCCTGGTCATGGAGCTTTTATTATAGTCGGAAATTTCCTGGTCATGGTTTTGCTCGGCAAGGGCCAGATCACGCGCCAACGGTGCCATCATGTTCAAGTGTTTTTCCCTGAAATGACGGCCACGCGCCCGTCCAGGGGAGTTGGCCCAGGGGGATTTTGCAATGAATGGCAAGCGGATTTCGTTGGAATTTTTGGGGTGTCGATGATAGCCTGACGGAAGATGTGGGTGCCCCCTGTCTTTTCCAAAAACGACGCGCACGCAAAATGCCATCCAGGTAGGTGACCATGGCCAGAAAAAGTAATGTCGCGAGGGTTGCCGATGTTTATCTACCCCCTCCAATTGGGGACAATTTTTCTCCCGGTGGTAACGACAGGAGACAACTCGGACGCTTTCAAAATCATTATTCAGCTTCCGATGACCGCAAATTTTCCAGAGAATACTGTGATATTAAAATTGAGATCCACTCATTGCGATGGACTCTCTGGTTTATTTTTATAATCATTGTTTGTTGTAAAATCTGTTTGGCCGGTATGCTGGCCAAAGGGTTTGGATGGTTGTGATTTGTCAGTGGATTGAAAAATAACATGAACCGCGAACAGGCCTTGACCACTCTGGCACATCTCAAAGCAACCCTCGTCGAACAATTCGGCGTGACACGCTTGGCCTTATGCGGTTCAACCGCAAGAAACGAAGCGCTTGCAGGCAGTGATGTGGACATTCTCGTTGCCTTTGACGGTCCCGCCACATCAAAACGCTATTTTGGCGTCCAGTTTCTTCTGGAAGATACCCTGGGCTGCCAAGTCGATCTCATCACCGAAAAAGCCCTGCGTCCCGAGTTGCGCTCCTTCATCGAACACGATGCTGTCAATGTCTGATTCGCCAAAAAAACGACCTGAACGTGAGTGGCGTTTATACTTGCATGATATGATTCACTATATTGAAAAGGCAATGTCTTATACCAAAGGAATGAGCCGTGATGAATTTGAAACTAACGAGTTAATTTATGATGCAACTGTTCGAAATTTAGAATTGATTGGTGAAGCAGCTACAAATATTCCCCAGTTTGTGCGAGATCAAGTTCCTCACGTTCCTTGGCGACAAATTATTGCTACTCGCAATAAATTAATTCATGGATATGCTGGGATCGACAATGATATTTTATGGAGTATAATTAAAAATGACATGTCCGATTTGCTCGGTAAATTAAATGAGTTGAAAAATATGATTCCACGATGAAAATAATGTTTGCTGAGTTGCATGACGTACAAATTCATTAAAATTTACGTAGTTTAATTTGCATATTGGAGGTCGATTCATGTCCCATCACGTTGATATTGTCATCGAAGACCAGATTTGGAATCTCATGGAACAAGTGCCCCGTGAATCCCGAAGTGATGTGGTCAATCAGGCCTTGATGCATTGGTTTCAATTGCAAAAACGACACGAAGCTGTCAGACAATTGAACATCCTGCGATCTCAGATTGTTCCTGTTTCCTCGCATGAAATTGTTTCTTGGATTCGGGATGATCGGGATCGTTATTCAACCTCGAATTGCAATAAGATCACCGATACCCCGCTTTTCCCAAATTCATGATTTCCTTTCTTATCGATACGGATATATTCGCCGGCTCCGATTTCGCGCATTAGACCAAGACTAACTTGATGGCCAAATGTATTAAGCACTTCACCGAATGCGTATACCGGTTCACCAATACTGATGTGAGTGATGTCACGAACAAAATCGTGAATGTTTCTTGAAAATCTTTTACAGCCTAAAAAGCCATTTTCTCCTATGATGTGCCACGGACTTAACCTTCCACCAAATGCGATCTCTCTTAAATAATATTCACTATCGACAGAATGCGCTGGATGTGAACACGATGCACATGGAACACTGATGTTCTCTACAGATAATTTGGCTTTCCCCTTTCTTGACTCTTCGACTAAAGATGCAGACATGAGAAGCATATCACCTGGAGACTGAAACAAGCCATAAGCTCCGAGGCAACCAGACCTGTTCGCAAGCACAATCTCAGGCATTCCAGAAAAAATTCCCTGTCCAGTAAACTTTGGGAAATTTTTTAAAAAATACAATTGCTCAAGTTCGATTGACCACACACCATCGTCCGTTCTGTCTCGTTTATTCTGGATAATGCATAATTTACTAAAAATTATTTCTCTTTTTTTGGTAATCGCTTGAATTACAACTGTGTCCCCTGCTTCCCTGGTTACTTTTCTTCCATAATAATCAAACGTCACTAAAGATGTGCTGCCATGAATTCGATTAGTAATCAACCTTATGTTCTTATATTTTTTTCCATTCAAGGAGCCAACCATGGCATCGACCATTTTTAATTCATTTCCGTTTTCTTTATAGCATCCAACAAGACCATTATAGAAAGAATCGGCAACATCTTTCTGAAATTTTGCAAAATCCTCGTCACGGTCCAGTTCAATAAATTGCTCAATCAAATCGAACACGATAAGCCTCCTGACAACAAGGTTAGCATCGCGTTAAGTTTATGCAAGCAAATCGGTTTGTCAAATAAAATTTTCTTCAGACATAGAATAAATATTGCTTTAATTCAATATTGTACTTAGTTGGGTAAGTTTTTAACTGAAATGAAACGAACGTATTCAATTCAAATTTTTATCGTAAATGGTGTGCGGAATAAGATTGATTTTATTGATAAATTTAAACATTATACAAGCGGTGACAATATTGTCATAATCGCCTTTATTGCAGTAGAAAAAAACAAAAATTTCTTTCATTTTGTCGAGAGTTAGGCCAAAATTATCATTAAATTTTACATCATCTTAAATTTCATGGATTGTTTGAAGCTTGACTTTTTTCCAGAAGCTGGATTTCTCGAAACGAGGTAAGGGACGATATAAGCCGGCAACTTTGATGATGTAGCTGGATGCGAACGAGTCACTCTCACCAAATATAGTGTGTCTGGAATCATCAGCAACCTCCTGATCCACAGCTTGAACAGAAGATGCAAACCATGATCCATCATGAATCAAGAATGGCGAGCCTTGAACATGGCTTTATAAAAAACCAGGCAGGAGTCCAACCGGGCCAGGGTTTCTTTTTGTCCCAGGAGGGCGAGGATTTCGAAGACGCTGGGGGAGACATCCCCGCCGGTGATGGCGATGCGGACGGGTTGGGCGAGTTGGCCCATTTTGAGTCCGTGGTCGGCAATGATCTGTTTGAAGGTGGCTTCGATGGTGGTGGCCTGCCAATCGGACAACGTGGTCAAGGTGTGGACCAGGGCGGTGAAGGGAGCCAGAATTGCCTCCTGAAGATGCTTTTGGACCGCCTTCGGGTCGTAGGCCTGGGGTGCCCGAAAATAAAAAAGAGATTTATCGGCCATTTCGAGCATGGTTTTGGCGCGTTCGCGCACGGTCGGCAGAATGGCTTGCACAAATGCCGGCTCCGGGTTGACGACTCCCAGACGCTCCAGATGGTTGGTCAATTCGGGCAGCAGGGCCTCGGGCGACGCAGCACGTATGTGCTGGCCATTGAGCCAGTCAAGCTTGGAAAGATTGAAAATGGCCGCCGAACGTCCCACCTCCCGTACCTCGAACAAGCGTTCCATTTCGGCCATGGTGAAAATTTCCTGGTCCCCATGCGACCAGCCCAGGCGGACCAGATAATTGTTGACCGCAGCCGGCAGGTAGCCCTGATCCCGGTATTGCAAAACCGACACCGCGCCATGCCGCTTGGAGAGTTTCGATCCATCGGTGCCATGCAGAAGGGGCATGTGGGCATAGGCGGGCAGGGACCAGCCAAGGGCCTCGAAAATATGAATCTGCCGGGGCGTGTTGTTGATATGATCCTCGCCCCGGATGACGTGGGTGATCCCCATGTGGTGATCATCGACCACGACCGCAAGATTGTAGGTCGGGGAACCATCCGAGCGCAAAAGGATCAAATCGTCCAGCTCTGTATTGCTGACGCGGATCTCTCCCTGGATCATGTCATTCCAGACCACATCCCCCTGCCGGGGTGTTTTCAGGCGGATTACGAAGGGGCGATCCGTTGGTTCCGGACCGGTCCGTTCCCGGCAACGCCCGTCATAACGGGGTTTTTCCTGGCGCAGGCGTTGTTCTTCGCGCATGGCATCGAGTTCTTCCTTGGTGCAGTAACAACGATATCCCTTGCCCAGCTCGACCAGTTGCCGGGCCGTCTGGCGATGCTGTTCGGTGGTGTCGGATTGAAAAAATGGCCCTTCATCCGGCTTGAGACCCAGCCAGTCCAACCCCTGGAGAATGACTTCCACGGCCTCGTGCGTCGAACGTTCCCGGTCTGTATCCTCCACCCGCAAAATGTAGGTGCCGCCCGTGTGCCGGGCAAAGAGATAACAAAACAAGGCAGTGCGGGCACCGCCAATGTGCAAGAATCCGGTGGGCGACGGCGCGAAACGGGTACGGGTGGTCATGCAGGACTCCTCTTCCGCAAGAAAGCGGGTTGTGATGGGACAGAAGACTTTATAACGATCTTCGCCAACAGGCCAATATTTTCCGACACTGGTCAGGGACCGGGCATGTCGTTTATCATGCATATTTCACATTGTTTCCGGATGGCAGGCACACCGTGAAGTTTGCCGGCAGACGCACCATGAAGTCTGGATCCCTTGGAATTGGAATGTCGGGAAAAAGGAGCTTTCGTCGTGGGTTCCCAAAAAAATCTTAACGAACCACAAGTCTATGCCGAGGCGTTGGTCCATGCGGTCCTGGAACCCGATACCACACGGCTGGCCGCCTGGTTGGCCAATGAAGAAAATGTTGACCAGAATCCTTTTTATAAATGGTATCTGTATCTTGCCGAGCGTTTGAAGGATCTGGCCCCGCGTCCGGAACTTGGTTTTTTGGCCCGACCTCAGCATACCGTTCCCCTGCCCAAGATTGGTCGCAACGATCCGTGCCCCTGTGGTTCCGGAAAAAAATTCAAGCAGTGCCACCTGGGCCAGGAGGAGTCGGTCAACTGGAAATTGGGATCGCCGACACCGGTCATCCGCAACATGGCCATCGTATCCCTGATCCAGGCCATGAGTGTCGATGCCCTGGACAGGGTTCCCGCCGCCAAGGCCTCGGATCTGGCCCGCAGTGAAATGGCGTCGGCCTACTATCGGGCCGGTCAGTTGGAACAGGCCATCCGCTTGTTGAAGACCGTTCTCGATGGCGACCGGGACGAACCCTTCATGCTTTTCGACTACTGGATTGCCCGCTATGCCGAGTGGCTCGTGGAGTACGGTGAACCCAAACAGGCCGAAGAGTTTCTCCTGGATGAGCATGACCACTGTCGCGGTGTGACCGCCTGGCAGGTGGCCCAAAAGCTGGCCGCCTTCTATATGGACCAGGGCGATCCCGATAACGCCGAAACCTGGGTGGAGTCTTCCCTGGAAGGGGAACCCGACAATCCTTTCAGCCATTACCTGAAAGGCCTGTTGCAGCATGGTCTGGATCATTGGGATGAAGCCGTTGTCTCCTACGAAAGAGCTTTGGAACTCAGCCATCAGTTCCGGCCCCAGGAAAAAGCGTACATGACGCACATGGTCAATGAATCGCTGGCCCGTGCCCGGAATCACCAACCTGTGGAAGAGCTTCCCCTGGACATTTCCCCATCCCAGGAAGCAGACCCGGATGATGTGGCAACGCAGAGTGCCCCGGACGGTGAACCTCCTGTCGCGGCCAAACCGGATTGAGGAACCGGTTGTCAGGTCGTCAGGAGCGTGGCATGAGCAACCAAACCGGATTGCTGAACCGGTTGCCGGGTCGTCAGATCGCCAGGAAAAATGGCATGAGCAGCCAAACCGGATTGCTGAACCGGTCATCAAGTCGTCAGGTCGCAAGGAGAGTGGCATGAAACGCAGTCATTACTGCAACACAGTTCGGGAAGATTTGATCGGCAGTCGCGTGCAATTGTGTGGTTGGGTCAACCGGCGCCGTGATCATGGCGGGGTGATTTTTGTCGATTTGCGGGATCGGACCGGCATCATCCAGGTGGTGTTCAGCCCCGAACGCGGGGATCAAATACACGACCGTGCCCATGTGTTGCGGAGCGAATTCGTCATTCGGGTGGAAGGGGTCGTGGCCCATCGCCCCAAAGAGACCGAAAATCCCAATCTGGATACCGGCATGGTCGAAGTGAATGTCGATACCCTGGAGATTCTCAATACTTCCCAGGCCCTGCCGTTTCAATTGGATGACCCCGACATTGGCGAAAGTACCCGCCTGACCTGGCGGTTTCTCGATCTGCGCCGTCCGGCGATTCAACACAACCTGATGTTTCGACATCGGGTAATGCAGACCATTCGCACCTTTCTCGATCAGGCCGGTTTTCTGGAGATTGAAACCCCCATGCTCACCCGCAGCACCCCGGAAGGGGCGCGGGACTATCTGGTGCCGTCAAGGGTCAATCCCGGGCAGTTTTATGCCCTGCCGCAATCGCCGCAGCTTTTCAAGCAGTTGTTGATGATTTCCGGCTATGATCGCTATTTCCAGATCGTGCGGTGTTTCCGGGACGAAGATTTGCGGGCCGACCGGCAGCCCGAATTCACCCAGGTCGATCTGGAAATGTCCTTTGTGGAAGCCGATGACGTGATCGCCAACGTTGAAGGGATGGTGGCACGGCTCTTCAAGGAGGCGTTGGGTCTGGATCTGGAACTGCCCATACCCCGGATCACCTACGCCGAGGCCTTGCAAAAATATGGTCTGGATGCCCCGGACATGCGGATCCCGATGGAACTGGCCGACATTACCGATGCCATGCGCCAGACCGGATTCAAGGTGTTTGCCGAAACCGCCAATCTGGCCGGTGCCCGCGGCCTGAATGGGGTCATCAAAATATTGCGGGTGCCGGGCGGTGGGCGTTTGACCCGCAAACAGATCGATGACTATGGCGCTTTTGTCGCGGTCTATGGTGCCAAGGGATTGGCCTGGATCAAGGTCAATGGTCCCTGGCAGGAGGATGGCTGGCAATCCCCCATCGTGAAATTTTTTTCCGACAGTGAAAAGGCGGCCATTCAGGCTGCCTCGGGTGCCATGCCCGGGGACTTGATCTTTTTCGGGGCGGATCGGTCGGCCATTGTCAACGAAGCCCTGGGACGGTTGCGGGTCAAGGTGGCCCATGATCTGGGCCTGCTCGAAAAACGCCGTTTTGCCTTTGTCTGGGTGACCGATTTTCCGCTCCTGGATTGGGACGGCGAGGCCAAACGGTACACGGCGGTTCACCACCCCTTTACGGCTCCGCGTCCCGAAGAACTCGCTGTTTTTCAACAGGCAACCGGCCAGCAACTCACCGGAGGCGTCGCCGATCCGGCCCTGATGAACATGCGTGCCCAGGCCTATGATCTGGTTCTCAACGGCACCGAAGTGGGCGGCGGTTCCATTCGTATCCACAATCCGGATGTCCAATTGCGCATGCTCGAACTTTTGCACATTGGCAAGGAGGAGGCCGAAGCCAAATTCGGTTTCCTGCTCAAAGCCTTGGATTATGGCGCTCCCCCGCATGGCGGTCTGGCTTTGGGGTTGGATCGTCTGGTGACCCTCATGCTCGGGCTGGACTCCATCCGCGAAGTGATCGCCTTCCCGAAGACCCAAAAAGCAGGCTGTCCTCTGACCCAGGCCCCTTCGACCGTGGCCTTCGAACAATTGCGGGATCTCTATCTGCGCTCCACTTTCCGGCCCAAGGAGAGTGAACCGAACCCGGCATCCGCAAAAGCAGCGGCAAGTGAATGATACATTCCGGGGAAAGTGGCTTGAACCCTGTGCCGGCAAAAGCATCGGAAATTGCAACAGCGATGGAAACTGGTTGATACCTCATGAATATCCCTGGTTCGTCATCGGATGATTGGCCAGAACCCCATTCGAATCCGTCGCCCGGTCGGGTTGAGGATGATGATGATGTGGGCGATGCCAGGCCTTTTGATCCGCGCAAGGTCAAGATTGAAACCAAACCCATGACCTTGGCTCCCCTCATCCAGCGCATGCGGGAGGGGAGAATCAATCTTGCGCCCGAATTCCAGCGGCAGGAGGTCTGGAAACTGACCGCCAAAAGTCGCCTGATCGAGTCCCTGCTGATTCGCATCCCGCTGCCGGCTTTTTACATGGATGCATCGGACGAGAACAGTTGGGTCGTCGTGGATGGGTTGCAAAGGCTTTGCACTTTGCGGGATTTTGTCGTTCCGCACGATGAAGGCCGGCGTCTGATTCTGCAAGACCTGGAATATCTCAAGGATTTGGAAGGCAAAAGCTTCCATGATCTGCACCGTCCCCTGCAACGACGGATCGAAGAGACCGAAATCATTGTCTTTTTGATCGAAAAGGGGACCCCTTGCGACCTGAAATTCAACCTTTTCAAGCGGATCAATACCGGGGGTCTGCCCCTGTCTTCCCAGGAGATCCGGCATGCCTTGCATCAGGGGCCAGCCACACGCTTCCTGAAGGAGTTGGCCAGAACGGATGAGTTTTTGCGGGCCACGGGGGGGGACGTTGCCGATGATCGCATGCAGGCCAGGGAGTATATTCTGCACGCGCTTGCCTTTTTGCTGACTCCCTATACCGCCTATGCCGGTGATTTCAATGCGTTCCTGGGTGAAACCATGGTGCGCATGAACAACATGTCCGACCAGGAGTTGGCATCTCTGCGAAATAGATTCATGCGCGCCATGGTTCATGCCGAAAAAATATTTGGCGAGCAGGCCTTCCGCAAGCCCACCAAACCCGGTGACAGGGTTCTACCCATCAGCAGAGCCTTGTTTGAGGTCTGGTCGGTTGGTCTGGATTCCCTCAGCGATGACGAGCTGGCCTCCCTGGTCGCCAGGAAGGATGTTGTGGTCAATCTGTTTGCCGAGTCTATGCATGCGCATGTTTGTGTGCATGATTTTTCAAACTCAGCGAGTCATTCGGAGCGGGTGAAGAGACGTTTCCAGGATGTGGAAAAAATGATTTGGCGGGTACTGTCAGCGTGATTTCGTTGAATGTTTACAATACAATGTTCTGACCAGATATTATATGAGAGGTTTTTTTGAATGCACATGGCCATATTTTAGTAGAATCCAACATGCCTACAGAGAAGTTTCATGCAAAAACCCAAAAAAAAGATTCCCGACCCACTGTTGTTTCGCTCCCAGACCCCTGAACATTCCAGACTGGTCAAGGAACTTTTCCAGGGGCGGCAACAAGAACTGGATGATGGGGTCGCCATCTTGCAGGCCGGGTTGGATTGGGCTGGCAAACGTGGGCAGGCAGGATTGGATAAAATTCCATGGGTGATCCATGGCGAAACCCGTTCTGGCAAGTCGCATCTGGCGCGGCGCATCCTGACTGAATTGGCTGAGGTGTCTGACGCATCCGACGCAAAGGACGCTTGGCAAATCATTGTCCAGGCGCGTGACAGGCTGGATGCGGTCCAGGTCATGCAGAAAATTTTTGATGGATTGCTGGGTTTCTATCATGCTTGCCTGGTGGATGCGCGTTTTCCTGAATTATCCCCGGACGATAAAAATTTTGTTCAATCGACGACGGAATTGATGGATGAAGTCGTCAAGTTTTCCGGTGGTGCGAGCAGTCTGGTCTGGAAGTTTTCCCATAATACAACCGCTTCTTTGACAGGGGGAATTCAGGCTGGCCCGAAAATTTTCAAGGTTCTTGCCAACCTGGGCATGGGGGGAGGCAGTGGTGAGGAGGTCAGCCTCACACTGGCACCGCCTACGCCGGAACGTTATGCGCTTTATTGTGGCACCATGGTGGATACCTTGTTGCGAGTGGGGCGTTTGCGGCATCTGCTGGTGTTGGTTGATGATGCCGATCTGCTGGAAGTGGAAATAAGAAGGCCAGTCTCGCAAGAGGACAAGGATCGCAACCAACAACGGGCCAGACTGACCGAGGCCCTGGTCGTCTTGCATCGGGAAGCGGGCATTGATGTTCTGGTTACCGCCCGGTCGCGTTTTGCCCGGTCCAGCAAGGATTTTCATGATTTATTGGATTTGAACGAGTACCCCATGTCGGCAGAGGCATTGGCACAGATTTATGCGGTGCAAATGCGCACGTTTGCTGCCCAGGTGGAACAGCCCGAAGATTTTTTGCTCCCGGAAACGGTTCTTGACGCAGCCAAACTGTCCGGGTTTTTACCCGGTATTTTTTTGGGTCACCTGAAAATTGCCTATGCGGTTCATCGGCGGGAACCAGAAAATCGTCCGCGTGATCTGAATTGGTATATGGGTGTTTTTCGGAATTATTTTGAACAAAAACGAAATCTTTGTTCTGAGGGGGCAGAGCAACTGATCCAGGCCATCAGTGAAAATTGCCTTGAGTGTGCCGTCGTTGATCGGGATCTTTTTTATGGAACGGATCTCGATAATGTTTTGGTTGTGCAGAGTTATGTGACTCCATATCGCTACCGAATTGTTCCCATGATGGCCGAAATCATGAAATCACCATCCATTTAAGGTGTGCGGAGCAAATCATGGCACTGGCGACTCCCCTTATGCGTGATGCTCGGATTTTGTTGGCGGGATCCTTGCCACGGGTGGCCGTGGAATCAGAACGGATTATTGCCTGGCTGGATGGGATTGCGGCGGATCATCCTTTTTCCCTGACGGAACTGGCCGCTCTTCCCGCTGGTGAGGGTCTGGCCGCCTTGGCCGCTCTTGATTTGGAGCGACGACAACCGATTCTCGACCAAATGGCTTTGTCAGGGGAAAAACGTCGCCGGATTGAGACCGTTTTGGAACACATGCCAGGACAAAAAGAGTCCGCCATTCTCGTGCAGGCATTTTCCTATGCGGCCCAATGTGGGCGTTTGCTCAGTCAACCAGACCTGTTGCAAAGAGAGGATGCGACTATTTCCCCGGCAGAGGTATCTGACGACTCCAGGATCACAGGAATCGAAGAAATTCCTGAAGAAATTCGCAAGATCCTTGACTCGGGTCAGCTTGATGATATCGAGCAACTGCGTATAAGACATCCAGATCCAGAACACATGGCGTCGCTCGCTGTTGCAGCTGTATGGAAATACAAACACCATTGGCAAAAAAAAGAATTGTCTCAGGCCATGGAATGGATGCGCAAGGCGGAAGCCATTTTTTCAGCAGTGGGAGTTGAAAAAGAACTGGCGGAAATCAGAGATTCGATGGTTTGGCTGTTGCATGTGCGCGGGGACTTGCATGAAGCCATACGCATTCTTCGTGAAAAACAATTGCCTGCATATGAACGCCTGGGTGACGAACGTTCACGGGCAGTCACCTTGGGAAATATTGCTTATTTTATTTGGAAGCTTGGAGAATTGGATGAAGCATTGCGCATTTGCCGCGAAGAACAATTACCTGTAGTCGAATGCCTGGGTGATATGCAATTACGGGCACTTGCTCTGGGACAAGTTGCCGATATTCTCCGGGCACGTGGTGAATTGGATGAGGCTCTGCGTATTCATCGTGAAGAACAATTGCCTGTATTCGAACGTCTGGGCGATCTGTTCAATCTGGCGCATACCCGTTATTCCATTGCCATTTTGTTGTATGAACAAAATGGCCTGACTCCGGAGTCCACTCCGTTAATCCTGGATCACTTGAACACGGCATTTGCTCTGAGTGTTCAGCAACAACGTCCCGAGGCTGTTTCGGCAATCGGTTTCCTGCTGGGCCAGGTATTGAAAGCCACGGAAAACAAGCAGGAGGCCATTGCCGTCCTGGAACAGGTTGCCACCGCAGCACGCCAGATTGGGTTGCAGGTGGCCATCGAAAATTGCGATACTTTGCTCGGTCAATTGAAAAACACGGAAAAAATTCCGGCTTGACTGTTTTGTTTATTTATTATTGAAGCATCCGGTTGGGAAGCGGGACATAAACCATGATCGAGGCACCGCGCAAGACTCCATTGATTCTGCTGGTGGATGACGACCAGGAGACGAGCCTCTGGCTGAGGAGGCTGTTGCAGCAGGAAGGGTATGACCTGTGCGAGGCCCACGCCGGGGAACAGGCTGTGGCATTGTTTCTGGAGACCTCCCCGGATCTGGTTCTCATGGATGCCGACATGTCCGGCATGTGTGCCTTCGATGCCTGCGCCCGGATCAAACATCTCCAGGGTGAACACAACGTGCCGGTGGTGTTCATGGCGGATTATCCGTGCGAAGGGGAAGTTTTGCAGAGGGTCTACCGGGTGGGGGCGGAAGAGTTTGTCTACAAACCGGTCAATCCAGATATATTGCGCCATCGGCTGGCCCGCCTGATTACCGGCAATCAGGAAAAACGCATTCTCCAGGAAAAAGAGACCCGCCTGCGCCAGATCCTGGAATCAACCGTGGATGGCATCATCACCATCGATGCAACGGGGACGATTCAATCCTGTAATCCCGGTGCCCAACGTATTTTTGGCTATGATCCTGATGAAATTTTGGGAAAAAACGTCCGGATGCTCATGCCGCAGCCCTATCGGGATGAACATGATGGTTATCTGCGCCGATATTTGGCAACGGGTGAGTCCAGGGTGGTGGGGCAGGGTCGTGAGCTGAAAGGACAACGCAAAAACGGCGCAATCTTTCCGCTCTATGTGGCCATCAACAGCATGCGCGTGGGAGGACGGATCTATTTTACCGGCATTCTTCGGGATATGACCCACGCCAAGGCCGCCGAAGAGGAGATTCAAAAGCTGGCCAGGGTGGTGGAAGAAAGCCCCAGCATGATCATGATGACCGATCCTGATGGCCATATTGAATACGTCAATAAAAAGTTTCAGATGGTGACTGGGTATGACATCCGCGATCTGCTGGGCTGCCATGCCGATACCCTGCAAAGCGCTGCCCAACCCTCCGTCATTCTTGATCAGATGTGGGCCACCATTCGCCAGGGGCAGGTCTGGCGCGGCGAACTGCTGAATCGTCGCCAGGATGCAACCCAATTCTGGTCCGGCGTGACCGTTGCCCCCATTTTTGGTCTCTCCCAGGAAATCACCCATTTTGTCGCCACCTCCTCGGACATCACCAAACGCAAAATCGCCGAAGAAAAAGTTCTCTGGAGTCAGAAGTCGCAGAAGGTCATCAATGCCCTGCTGAAAACAGCCGTGGATGCCCTGCCCCTGAAACGGCAACTGGATCGGGTCTTGGAAATCCTGTTGTCGGCTCCCACCCTGACCACCATGTACCAGGGAGCCGTGTTGTTGATGGATGATCGGACCGGAGAGCTGGTCCTCGAAGTCCAACGGGGACTCGATCCCTTCCTGACCCAAACCTGTCAGCGCGTGCCGGTGGGCAGTTGCCTGTGTGGACGGGCCGTGGTGTCCCAGGAGATTGTGTTTTCGGAAAGCTCACTGGATGGGCACCATGAGTTTCAGGTCGAGGGGAAAAAACCCCATGGCCATTATTGCGTGCCCATCATCGGAGAGACCAAAGTCCTGGGCGTGATCAGTATTTCCATCCAGGAAGGGCACCGGCGTCTGCCCGAGGAGGAGGCTTTTCTGACCTCGGTGGGGCAAACCCTGGCGAGCATGATCCAGCGCAAACGGTTTGAAATGGCCCTGCAACGCATTGCCGCCGAGCAGGATGTCATTCTGGCCAATACGGCGGTAGGGATTGCCTATTTGCAGGAGGGGCGCTTTATCCGGGTCAATACCCGGACTGAAGAACTGTTCGGATGGACGGAATCGGAGTTGCGCAACCAGACCGCCGAAATGCTGTTTTCATCCCGGATTGAATTTCGCGAGTTGGCCCGGGCCGCCTTGCGGGTGTTGTCCAAGGGGCGGACCTTCCGGGCTGAACGCTTGATGCGCCGCAAGGATGGGGGACGTTTCTGGTGTCGGTTGGTGGGCAACTCCGTGGAGGATGACAGCCTGCGCAACAAGGCCATCTGGATTCTGGACGACATCACCCAGGAAAAAGAGGTCGAAGAGGCCCTGCGCCGGGCCAAGGATGCCGCCGAACGGGCCAGTCGAACCAAATCCACCTTCCTGGCCAACATGAGTCATGAAATTCGTACCCCGATGAATGGCGTGATTGGCATGCTCGAATTGTTGGGCAAGACCGGCTTGAACCCCCTGCAACGCCGCTATCTCGATGTGGCCGTCAGTTCTGCCGACATGCAGCTCAACATCATCAATGATCTGCTCGATTTTTCCAAGATCGAGGCCGGCAAGCTCGATCTGGAACGGGTTCCCTACTCCCTGGCCGAGGCCGTGGATACCGTCACCCGGATCCTGTCGGGGCGGGCACATCGCAAAGGGTTGGAGTTCAATTGTTTTGTGGCCCCGGATCTGCCGCATCGGGTGGTGGGGGATCCCATGCGCCTGCGTCAGGTCCTGATCAACCTGATCGGCAATGCCATCAAGTTTACCGCCAAGGGGGAAGTTTCCGTGCGTGTGGAAGCGGAGTGGCGGGGACGGGACCTGATCCAGGTGCGGTTTCAGGTCCTCGATTCCGGAATCGGCATCGATCACGAGACGCAACATCGACTCTTCAATCCTTTTACCCAGGCCGACAGTTCCACCACCCGCGAATACGGCGGCACCGGTCTCGGTCTGGTCATTTCCAAGCAGCTTGTGGAGGCCATGGGGGGGCGTATCGGCCTGAGCAGTCAATTGGGGCGGGGATCGACGTTCTGGTTTTCGCTCCCGTTCGAAATCCGCGAAGGAACCGAAGCGGGCAATCTGGAAGCCGTCAAAGAGCTGCGTGCCCTGGTGGTCGATGACAATGAAACCAACCGCATCATCATGGGAGAGTATCTCGCCTCCTGGGGAACCCACTTCGAGAGCGCCTCGGGAGCGGAACGTGCCCTGGATTTGATCCAGAAAAATCGCAACTCCGGTGAATTTTACAATTTGATCATTCTCGACATGCATATGCCGGGCCTGGATGGTCTGGGTCTGGCCCGGCGCATTCGCAGCACATGTGGGCAGGGTTCGCCGCCCATGTTGATGTTGACCTCCGGAGAACAACCCGACGAATGGTCCCTCCAGGAAGCGGGGATTCGCCTGAGTCTGGCCAAACCGGTTGGTCAATCGAGGCTGCTCGACGCCATTTCCATGGTCGTTGCCGGGCAAAGGAAGGAGATGGCCCAAACCCAGGTGGGAAGTGACATGCCCCATTTCAAGGGTCGGGTACTCCTCGTCGAGGATGTGTTTGTCAATCGGGAGGTGGCGCTGGGCATGCTTTCCCGCATGGGTCTCGAAACGTATGTCGCCAACAATGGGCGGGAAGCGGTCGAGCAGATATTTGCGGTTCCTTTCGATCTGGTGTTGATGGATGTGCAGATGCCGGAAATGGATGGGATCGAGGCCACCCGCCGGATTCGCAAGAGCATGACCGACCGGCGCGTGCCCATTGTGGCGATGACGGCCCATGCCCTGACCGGAGACCGGGAACGGTGTCTGGATGCGGGTATGGATGATTATCTGGCCAAACCGGTGCGCTGGAATGACCTGGCCGGTGTCCTGAGCAAATGGCTCCCCATGATCACCATTCCGGCCACCATGCCCCCCCTGCCTCAAGATGGGGAGCCTGTTGAAATCATCTCCTCGACTGCCAGCCTGGCCGCCAGTTCGACCAAAACCACGCCGACGGCACCCGCACCGGCACGCAAAAAGACCGGAGGTCTGGATATGGGGACCTTGAAAACCCTGCGTGATGTCCTGGCAGGTGCCCCGGGACGTTTTTCCCTGGTCCTGGAAAAGTATCTCGAAGGGGTGCCCCAATATCTCAATGACATGGGCGAGGGTTTCAAAAAAGGGGATGTCGAGGCGGTCTACCGGGCCGCTCACACCCTGAAATCCCAGAGTCTCTCCGTGGGGGCCGTCGAACTGTCTCGTCTCTGCCGGGAGTTGGAAGTTGTCAGGCAGGGAAAAAACCTGCTCGAACTGGCCGGATATTATCAAACAATCCTGACCGAGTTTTCCCGGGTTCGCCCGGCCCTGGAAGAAGAGATCAAGAACATGTCCGACAACCAGGGCGTGTTGCCTTGATACAACAACGATAAGACCGAAATCAAGAAACCCGTCTCTCCATCCGGGACCGGGATTGGCCATGGGAGAGGGCGCGGGGAACCAGCAAAAATTTATGTTCTTCGATCAATTGTTTCATGCGCCGGCGATGGGCAACGCTCAGGAGACCTTTTTCTGCCATGAGGGCCAACTGCTCAACCTCTTCGTCGCTCAGACGGGAAAATATTTTTTTGTAGGAATTGTAATCCGTGGTATTGCCGAGCAGGTCCAGGTTAGAAAGCACCAGGGTTTGTGACTGTTTCATGAACATGGCTGACTCTCCTCGTTGGCGTTGTCCGGATCCCTCACCGTACTGTTCGGATTGGAGACGGGAACGATGGAAGTAATATCAACCGGCGTGCCACGTGATTCATCTGGAGCCTCGTTTTTCAACATATTGAAAATAAATTGAATTATTTTTCGGTTCCCGGACCGGAACCGGTGCCCGGCAAAACTTGCCGGGGAAAAACTCTTGCCGAACCCGGCAAATTTTGCCGCTTCGGCAGGGATTGCCGACCTGACAGGGATTGCCGGGGTGACAGTTACCGTGGATTCGGTGCATATTGGCGTGTTCCGTCAGGCGGGGCTCTGCCCCGAACCCCGCCAGGGGGAAGGGCGCAGCCCTTCCCCCTGGACCCCCATC
>JADGCO010000028.1 GCA_015228935.1 Magnetococcales bacterium
TCAAGCGGCAAGGCCACATTTTCCAGGGCCGTCAAAGAGGGCAGCAAATGAAAGGCCTGAAAAACCATCCCCAATCGTTCGCGCCGAAACCGCGCCAAACGATCCGGATCCAGGCTTCCCAAATCCAGGCCATCCACCTCCACCCGACCCGAGACCGGTCGTTCCACCCCGGCCAGCAAGGCGAGCAGCGACGATTTGCCACTGCCCGAGGGTCCCATCAAACCAACCACCTCACCGGGATTGACATGCAGATCAACCCCGCGCAGGATCACAATTGTGTCGGGACCATGGGGAATTGAATAGGTGACGGAGTCCAAGTGAATCATGCAACCATTCTGGCAACGATCTTCTTTATTTTCAAGCTGGATTTCCAGCCGTGTCCCTTCTTTTTCTATCTGGACTTCCAGATGGATCCCTTCTTTTGTCCTGCTGACCCTGCTGATCCTGCTCGTTGGAACCATCAGGACCGCCGCATCCCAGGACAAGGACCCCCCGACCATTTTGTGCCTGGGTGACAGCCTGACGGCAGGGCTGGGCGTCTCCCGGGAAGAGAGTTATCCGGCCCTGTTGGAAACACGTCTGCGGGAACGCAGCTTTCCTCATCGGGTGATCAATGCCGGGGTTTCCGGTGATACCACTGCCGGGGCATTACAGCGTCTCGACTGGACGTTGCGCAGCAATCCTGTTCTGGTCATCCTGGTCATTGGTGCCAATGATGGTTTCCGGGGACTGCCCCTGGAACGGATGGAGTACAACATTGACCAGATTCTGACCCGTCTGCGGGAAAAAAACATTCCCGTCCTGCTTGGCGGCATGCAGGTGCCTCCCAACTATGGCGAGACCCATTCCCGGGCTTTTGCCGCCGTCTATCCCCGACTGGCCAGAAAACACGCCACCCCCTTGTTGCCGTTTTTTCTGCTCGGCGTGGCCGGCCAGCCTGATCTGAATCTGGAAGATGGTATCCATCCCAATCCCAAGGGATATCGGCTTGTCCTGGACAATGTCTGGCCGGTACTGGAAAAAATGCTGTCCAAATGATCCAATCCCTGAAAAAATGCCGGCTTGAGAGAAATTCCGGGATGCCGAGTACAAGAGAAAAATGATGCAAACAGGCTATGAAGTAACCGATGACATGCTTCAGGAAATGGTGCAAACCATTGTACAGGAAGTCGATCCGATACGCATCGTGTTGTTTGGATCACGGGCCGGCAACACTGCCCGTCCTGATTCCGATGTCGATCTGCTGGTGATTGAGGAAGCCCCCTTCGGCCCAACACGCAGCCGCCGGAAAGAGGCGGTGCGGCTTTGGTCGGCTTTGAAACAGTTTTATGTTCCCAAAGATATTCTGGTCTTTACCGAAAAGGAAGCACGTCACTATGAAGAAGTGTTTGACCATGTGATCTATCATGCCATGCGGGAAGGCAGAATACTCTATGAAAGACCCCGAGCCGACAAAAACCTTGCTCCTGATGGCACGCAAGGATCTCAGATCAGCCAAAATTCTTGCTGAAGCCGTTGACCCGGAATCAGAAGCTGTCGGATTTCATTTGCAACAAGCTGTAGAGAAGTCTCTGAAAGCATGGTTGAATTGGTGTCAAGTGATTTCACCCAAGACCCATGATTTGAGATTGTTGCTTTCCGCTTTGGAAAAAGCAGGGGAGGATGTATCCCCGTTTCTTTTCTTGGAAGAATTAAACCCGTTTGCAGTTCAATTTCGTTATACACTTTACGATGATGAACCTTTTACTTGGTCAGAACTTCAGGAGCAGGTCAACGAACTGGTCACTCATGTGGAAACCATGACTGGTCTGCTCGTCGGCAAGTCACCGTAACCATGATTGGTTCACATCGACAGATACACGACAACATCAACATCCTGTTTCATGGAGGTCTCATCATGTCCGCCAAACCAGCCGCCAAACGCTTCATGATCGCCATCGGCCTGGGTGCCGCCTTCGGATATCTCTGCATTCGACTGGCCGCCCAGCACCAGCCCGAACTGGCCTCCCTCACCCACCCCATTTTCTGGACCATCATGACGGATCGCATTCTGATCGGCCTGGTCGTGGCCCTGGCCGGGGCCTATACGACCCATCCGGTGCTGGGCTTTCCTTTTCGTCCATTGGTGCGGGGATCATGCCTGGGCGTCATGGTGTCGCTCCCCCTGGCTGCCGGAGCCTTGGCCGGTCCCGGAAACCCCATGGCAAGCCCCTGGATGATATTCGTTCTCACCCTGGTTGCCGGTGGCGTGTATGGCGTCATCATTGACCTTGTGGCCACCCGGATTGGGGGCGAAGGGTCGGCGTTGCTCCAGAGCAACCGGCCTGTATCCTGAGGACGCGCGTGCCGCAATGCCCAGGGATTCATAATATTGGCCCGTAAATTGCTTGAATTTTCGTGACTCTTGTCAGTCGAACCGAAAATTGCCTGCAATGGGCCAAGGACCCTTTAGGAACATGCCTGATCTCCAGCCGAATGAATCCCTGCATCCCCTCCTGAGCGCGGAACTACGGAGCCTGCTCCGCTGGTCGGAGAGAAAAGACGACAGCACCTGGGCACATTGGCGTGCTTTGGAAAGCATCGTCGGCCCCTTGCTGGTCGTCAAGAATGAGGAGCAAACCAACGGCTCAGGCTGCGACCCCCTGGAAAACATTTCTGCCATGCCAGGCATGACCGTTATGGAAACGGTTGATTTTGCGGGTCAACACCCAGAAATCGCCAGGAGTGCAACATTATTGACAGCGTCAAGATATCAGCGTGTAGCCTGACACCATACAGCTCTGTCATGAACTGAATCCGGAAGAGGGTCTCCCCTCCCTGACTCCTCTTGCTCCCTTTTCCGATTCAGGAATTCACGCCTGCGACAGATTGATTGGATCGGGAATGGGACTCCCCCTCCCTGATTTCCCTTGCTCCCCATCCCGATCCAATAGGCCATGAACCCTGTCGTGTTTCAGACACGCCCACGGAATAGAACTGTTCATGGGTGGTCATCGCTGGATGCTGAATAGGGACACATTGAAATGATCATGCAACTGACGGCGGTATTCAAAAGAGTACCGGAAGGCTTCATCGGTTTTGTGGAAGAACTGCCTGGGGCAAATACACAGGGTAAGACCTTGCAGGAAACTCGGGATAACCTCGAAGAGGCCATTCAGATGGTTTTGGAAGCCAACCGCCTGATGGCTGAAGAGCTTCTTCCTGTTATCCGCTGACCGAGTTTACTCCCACATCCTGGGCATGGGTGCCGTGACAGATTCTGTCTTTTCAACCGGCTGTGTGACAGATTCTGGCATGGTATTGCCGGGATTGTGACTCTCTCCCCGATCCATTTCGGCCAGGGCCTTGCTGGCCTGGGCGTGACCCTGCCTTGCCGCCAGTTCGAACCATTTACGGGCCGCGACCGGATCCGGTGGAGATCCCCTGCCCAGGGCGTAATGAAATCCCAGCATGGTTTGTGCGGCGGCAACACCTTGTTCCGCAGCTTTCCGACACCAATCCATGGACAACTTTTGATTGGCCTGGACAGATTTCCCCTCCGCATAGAGTGAACAAAGGTAGGCCTGGGCCACGGGATGACCACCCTTTTCGGCTGCCGTCTGAAACCACTTCAAGGATTCGGCATCATCCTGCGGTACCGTTGTGCCGCCCAGATATAAAAATCCCAGACGGGCCTGGGCCTCGACATGATCTTGTTGGGCGGCCTTGCGATACCATGGGGCGGCCTGCATGGGATCCCTGGCGACCCCCAACCCGTCTTCCAACATGCGTCCGACCAGATACTGGGAACGTGGATCCCCTTTCTCTGCCAACCGTCGGAAAAGATTGTACGCCATGCTCGGAAAGCCATTTTTGAGGGCCAGCACGGCTTCTTGGAACTCCCTGGCTGGATTGGCCTCTTTGGGAGAGGGGGATGCACTCCATCCCGTCCCGGACCACAGCGCAAGCACCAGAAAAACGGCCCAGCCGGCCAATGCCAGTTTTCCGACACCAACTCTCCCTCCCGACCCCTCCGGAGGGGCAATTTGAGCCGATTTCTTGACACCCATCGTGAACACCATTTATAAATTGTTGATATTAAAATGATTAATCAAAACCTTCCACATGGAACAGAAGCTGCATTTACCGGCATTGAACACCCACCAATCCGTTCTGCATGAAAGATGAACAGCGATGGACTTTCACATCATAGCAAAAAAGAACGATTTCAGAATCTACGACCTGGATGACCGGCAATACGTGGTGGTGGGACTCAAGACATTGGAAGATGCCCAAAGGGTTCATCGCAAGCTCCTCAAACTGAGGGAAGCGATTGCCAGGCTGCCGGCCAAACAGCGGGTTCAAAACACTCAGATTTCTCCTCAAGCAGAGAGTGCCTGACGAAAAGCTGGGCAAAACGACTCTCCGGTGGGGTATTCACGGATCCCCACCGGAGGAGAAAGAAAGACCTCCTGCCTCTCTTCCTGCCTCTTTTACATCTTCCGCAAATCCTGTATTTCCTCGGGCGTTAAAATCTGTCCCACTGAACCGGAAAAATGGACTGTGGGCGATCCGCTCTGACGGTTGGCTTCCTCCCGGGAGCGAATGACCTTCAGGTTGCGTTCCCAGGCCCGGAGCTTGGCTTCCAGCAAATTTTGATTGAAAGGTTTGGAAATCAGGTCATCGCCACCCGAATCGAGGCACTGCGCCAGATCGTAGGCATCGGTCATGCCCGTCAGAAAAAGGATCGGCACGAAGCGCTGCACGCTGAGCCGTTTGATTTCGCGAGCCACCTGACACCCATCCATGTTGGGCATGTAGACGTCCAGGATCACCAGGTCTGGACCGTCGGCCTGAAACCGTTCAATTCCACTTGGACCATCAAAGGCTTGCAAAATTTCATAGCCATCCTCGTGCAATATCTCGGCAATCAGCACATTGACAAGATGGTCGTCGTCGATGACCAGAATTTTCATGGCGGCACCCCTTTCTCTCTCCCTCTTGCTGGAACATTTTTTTTCCGCAAAGGGTTCTCCATGAAAAAACAATAACAAACAAATTTGCCAAAATCCAGGATTGTCCTGCACGCCTGCTCAATTGCAAGAATTTCATTCAAGAAATTGTCCGTGCTGGTCGATAGATTGGTCAGGGAGCAAGAGGGAGAACCATCAGGCAGCAGGGAGAGTCCAATGGAACGCATCGACAAACCGGTGATCCGGAATCGTGTCTTGAACCAATCGATCAACGAATTTGAGCTGGTCGTGAAAAGCCTGAATGCCCTGTTCAAGGAACTGGGCAAGCAGTATCTCGAATGCGTCCCGGAACCGCCCCGGAAAAATTACAGTTGAGTTGATAACTTTTTTATAGGTCGCCAAGACCTCTCGGTGCGACCTTGCCGCCCTCTCCTGGTCACCTGACCCCACGCGGTTGGCCAGGAAGAGGGAACAAAATCTATCCAAGCCTGTCCAGAAAACGGGTGCGAAAATGGACCCCCAGGCCCTCGGCAATCCGCCGACAGGCAGGAATGTCCACCCCTGCGGCCCCCTCGATGGCCGTGGCGGTGACATGGGGTACGTATGCCCGAACCAGGCGGAGAAAATCAAGCACTCCCTGGTAGGAACCGGCCAGTGCGGGTTGACAGAGACGGTCGTAGGTCTCCTGATCCTGTGCGGTCAGGGAGACGGAAACAGCATCGATCAGGCCACGAAATCTGGGGGTCACATCCTGCCGATAGACCAGATTGGCCAGACCATCCGTGTTGAGACGGACCCGCTTGCCACCCCGGCGCTTGATCTCGGCAGCCACTTCGAGAATCACCGCCAAGCGCAGGGTGGGTTCGCCAAATCCGCAAAAAACCACCTCGTCATAAGAAGCCACATCCTCCCCCAGGGCCGCAATCAACTCCGCCGCCGTCGGGTTGCGGGTCAGGCTCAGGTCGTAAACGTGAACCTGCGGTTCATCACGCCACTTGGGGCAATATTGACAATGCAACGTGCAACCCCGCGTGACGTTGAGATAGAGTCCTCGGCCAATGGTATAGGCCAGAGTCTGCGGGGTGGCCGACGGCAGCAACCCTTCTGTCGCCGCAGCGATCCGAAATAATTTTTGGTAATTATGGGTCGTGGCAGCGGCAATTTCTGCCAGTGGAACCTGCCGCCGCTCGGCCAATGCCCGGGCAACGTGAATCACATGCGCCGGCACATTGCGCTTGCCACGAAACGGTACGGGAGCCAGATACGGGGAATCGGTTTCGATCAGAATGCGCTCCAGGGGGACTCTGGCCGCAATCGTGCGCAAGGCTTCCGCATTGCGAAAGGTGAGGACACCCGAAAAAGAGAGATAAAAACCGCGTGCCAAGGCCCAATCGGCCAACTCCTCCGAACCCGTAAAGCAATGAATGACCCCTCCCCGCCCTGGAATCCCCTCCTCTTCCAGGATCAACCGCGTGGCCGCTTCGGCCTCCCGGGTATGCACAATCAGGGGCAGCGCCGCAATGTGGGCGGCGCGAATGTGTTCGCGAAAGTTGGCCTCCTGAAGGGAACGCGGACTGTGATCATAATGATAATCCAGACCGGTCTCCCCAATGGCAACCACCTTGGGATGATCAGAATGCTCCAGGATTGTCTGGGCCACAACCGTCTCTTCCCGGGCATGATGGGGATGAACCCCGACGCTCGCATACAGATGGGGAAATTTTTCCGCCATGGCACACAGCCGCCCGGCCTCGGCCAGCCGCGTCCCCACAGACGTGACATACCCCACCCCGGCAGCCTGGGCCGCCAGAAATATCTGCTCCCACTCGCCCTGAAAATCCGGAAAATCAAGGTGGGCATGGCTGTCCGCAAAAATCATGGGATCCGACATTTGCTCATTTCCCCCCTGACTCTTTCCCTCCGGTTGCACCGGCAGCCGTTTTGTTGGAATTGACCTGCTTTTCAGGACCTTTCTTTCTGCGGGTCCGCCGGCGCCGCCGGCGTTTTTCTGTGGCTTCCGCACTCATCCCGGGGGCAGACTCTTCCTTCTCGGGCACGGCAATCGGGTCATCTTCCTCTGGTTGCCCGGGATTGACTGCTTGAACCGTCGCCGGACAGTCCGGCTCTTCCTCCTGTGCGACAGGATCTTCTTCGTCTTTTTCCACACCGGGGTTTATCGGGACATCTTCGGGATTGATATAACTCAGTTCAGCAATAGGCAAGACGCCTTTGCCGCCCACTTCGTCGTGATACTGCACATCCGCCATGCCCCGAATGGGATGCACATTGCGGACCTGCACCTCCCGTCCATCCCGGGTACGCATCAGGCAGTTGACTTTGGGCAGGGTGCCGCGCAACGTGCGGTACAGATCGTTTTCAAAACCCAGACAACACATCAAACGGCCACACACCCCGGAGATGGCATCCGGATTGAGGGACAGCTCCTGATTCTTGGCCATGCGGACCGATACCGGATGAAATTTTTCCAAATGTCCGGCACAACAAAAAATCTGCCCGCACGGTCCCAAACCGCTCAGCAACCGGGTTTCATCCCGGACACCAATCTGCCGCATCTCCACCCGCACCTGAAAATGCCGGGCCAGGATTCGGACCAACTCCCTGAAATCAACTCGATTTTCCGCCGTAAAATAAAAAATGGCCTTGGTGCCGCCCGGCAAAAAAGTGACCTTGGAGAGTTTCATACCCAGACCCAACTCACGAATACTCTCCTTGCAGAGTACCCGTGCCCGAATTTCCCTCTCCTGCCGCCATTTCTGGAAATCGTGATCCGACCGGTTGAAAACCCGTTTGATATGCAGGACCGGTCCGGGAAACAGGCGCTCTGGAGGTGGGGCCTCTTCCTGATACGCGGCAAAAATGACCGTACCGTTCTCTTCGCCATGCCGGGTATCAATCACCACCGGGTCTCCAGAACGCAACATTGGCAATCGGGCACCGACCCGGTACACCATGCAGGAGTTGGGCAGCCGGAGTCCGACAATCTGCCAGACGTCTCCCTGAACGACAGGCTCTGACGCCTCCCGTTCGATTGGCTCCGAAATCATTTCGGTGGAATTTTCAGGAATTGCCTCGGTTTCGCTTTCCACATTCAAGGAGATGTCGGCTGACAGATCTTCCGGCTCATCCACATGTTCCACAAGGGCGGCAAACGAAAATTCCGGTGAAGGTACATCCGTTGCAGAGTGCGTGTGAGGCCATGTTTTTGCGTGATTCATCGGGGTGCCGAGCTTGAATGCGAATGAAATAACGGGATGGGTCTCCGGTCAGAAAGATGCGCCCTGCCAGCGAGCCAGATGAATGAACAGTGTCTCCAGAACCATTTGCCGGTTGAGGTTGAACTCCTCGGCCTGGGCAAACAGGTCCCGGCTTTTGCGGATCAGGTTCAACACCCGGGTCTCCGAACCTTCTGTCCGCCACCCGGAAATCGTCGCCTGGATTCTATCCCGGAACCAGGCCATGAGAAAGGTCTGGGCAAATGGAAACCGCTCACGATCTCCCCAATAGGCCGCCGTGACACAAAGATCCGCCAGATGGCGTTGCGGAAGGTTATCCATATCCGTGCGAAACCGTTTGATGTAATCTTTAAGCTCTCCCGTGCATAACTGCAACAGACGGCTGGCACTCCCCTCGGCAAGGTAAATGGCCTCCTCCAGGGTTTCGCCATCGATTCCGGCCAGGGTTGGCGTCTGCCTCGCCACCTGCAACAGCTCCTCCCGTTGCAGGGGAAAAAATCGCATCACCTGACACCGCGACCGGATCGTTGGCAACAGGCTGCCCGGGCGGCTGGTACTGAGAATAAGCAGGGTTCCGGCAGAGGGTTCTTCAAGGGTTTTGAGCAGGGCATTGGCAGCGGCTTCATTCATCAGGGCGGCGTCGTCGATGAGGGCCACCTTCAAGCGGGCCTCAAGGGGGGTCAATGCCAGAAAACCGCACACTTCCCGGATTTGATCCACCGAAATACGGGTTTTTTCCGGTAACAATTCAACCTGGACATAATCTGGATGGTGATTTTCCCTGACCTTGAGACAGGGACCACAGGTACCACACCCCACGTCATCATCCCGGGTCTGCGACCGGCAAAAGAGCGCCGCCGTCAACGCCCGGGCGACCGTTGCCTTGCCGATCCCGGAGGGACCACAAAAAATCAAGGCATGCGGCAATCGATCTTCCGCCAGAAAACCACGCAGGCGCGTCATGGCCTCCCGATGCCCGGCAATGGCCACCAACCCTGCCGTCATCCGCCACCCGGATGCTGGAAACGAGCAACATTTTTATTGTGTTCCGGCAGGGTTTTGGAAAAAACGTGCGTTCCGTCACCTCGGGCAACAAAATACAAATCCTCGGTCTCCAGCGGGTGCAGGGCGGCATGGATGGAAGCCTGACCCGGATTGCAGATGGGCGTGGGGGGCAGACCCTGGATTGTGTAGGTGTTGTAGGGGGTGGGCGTGAGCAGGTGCGTCCGGGTTATGTTGCCGTTGTAATCGGGAATTCCATAGATCACGGTCGGGTCGCTTTGCAGTTTCATCTTGCGTCGCAACCGGTTGTGAAACACCCCGGAAATGTGCTTCCGTTCTGCGGCGTTGCCGGTCTCTTTTTCAATGATCGAGGCAAAAATCAGGGTTTCATAAAGTGACAACGCAAACCCGGGCGGGCGGTTCAACCACTCCTGGTCAAGAATTTTTTTGCCGCGGGCGACAATGCGCTGGAGAAGATCATCCTTGGGATCTTTCATGCGATACTGGTAGGTATTTGGAAACAGATACCCTTCCAGGGAGTGGCTTCCCAGCCCCAGGCGTTGCGGCAGGGTGGCATCGCCCATGCTGGCGGCGATCTCCTGCAAACCGGCTTTTTTCAGATGTTCGGCAATTTCCCGGACCGTCAACCCCTCGGCAATCACCAATTTTCCCTTGGCGACATCACCCCGCCGCAGGCGCTCCAGGATTGAGCTGGCCGTTTCACCCGGTTCGATCCGGTAGTAACCCGCCTGGATGAAACCCGCTCCCTGTAACTGCCCCAGCACCATGAACCAGAACCGGGACGAAACAACCTGGAGCCGGGCCAGTTCACTGGCAATTTTTTGTATTCCCCACCCTTTCTGGATGGTCACTTCGACCGGCTTCGGCACCTTGTAGGCCTGAAAACTCTCGAACTCCTTGTAGGCTGCCCCAAAGACGACCGCACCGAGAAGAACCCCTCCCAGGATGACGAATCGCCATTTGTTGAGGAATTGTTTCAAGGAAATCTCAAGTAAAGCGTTTCAGCACGAGCGACGCATTGGTGCCGCCAAATCCGAAGGAGTTGGAGATGGCATATTCAATATTTTTTTCTCTGGCGACGTTGGGAACATAATCCAGATCGCACCCTTCACCCGGGTTGTCCAGGTTGATGGTGGGGGGCACGACACCGTTTTGCAGGGCCAGGGCCGTAAAGATGGCTTCGACCCCTCCGGCAGCTCCCAGGAGATGGCCGGTAATGGATTTGGTGGAGCAGACCAGGATTCGTTTGGCATCTTCCGCGCCAAAGACCCGTTTGATGGCCAGGGTTTCCACGACATCGCCGAGCGGGGTGGAGGTACCATGAGCATTGATGTGCCCGATTTTATCCGGCGAGACGCGGGCATCGTTCAGGGCGGATTGCATGCAGCGTGCGGCCCCATCGCCATCTGGATCGGGTGCCGTGATGTGGTGGGCATCACCGGACAGGCCATATCCGCACACTTCGGCATAGATCGTGGCTCCCCGTTTTTTGGCGGCTTCCAGTTCTTCGAGGACCACCACACCGGCTCCTTCCGAGGGGACGAACCCGTCCCGATCCCGATCCCAGGGACGCGAGGCGGCTTGTGGATTGTCATTGCGGCTGGAGAGGGCCTTGGCTGCGGCAAATCCGCCGACGGCCAGCTCGCAGATGACGGCTTCGGCACCACCGGCCAGCATGACATCCGCGTCGCCCCGCTTGACGATCCGCATGGCATCACCGATGGCATGACTGCCGGTGGCGCAGGCGGTGGAGACGGCATGGTTCGGGCCTTTGAGTCCGTATTTGATGGCCACATGCCCGGAGATCAGGTTGGCAAGGGACATGGGTATGAAGAAGGGAGAGATACGGCGCGGACCTTTTTCTTTCAAGGCCCATGCCTGGTGCTGGATGGAGATCAACCCGCCGATTCCCGAACCGATGGCCACACCAAAGCGAGGGGCACTCTCTTCCCTGACGGTCAAACCACTGTCTTCCCAGGCGAGCTGCGCGGCGACCAGACCGTAGTGGATGAACAGATCCATTTTTTTGACTTCTTTTTTCGGGATCCAATCTTCAGCGTTGAAATCCCGGCATTCGCCGGCAATGCGTGTCGAATATTCTTCGGCATTGAAGCGGGTGATGGGACCGATGCCAGATTGCCCGGCCACCAGAGCGGACCAGGTTTTTTCTTTTCCGAAGCCACATGGGGTGATGAGACCCACGCCGGTAATGACCACTCTCCGATCCACAGGAAGCACTCCCAGAAAAAGAGCGTCGGCTCACACTGGATGAAAAGCGGAACCGACGCTGCAAATATTGATTGGTTTATTTCAGGAATTGATATGGGCCTTGATGTATTCAATGGCCTGTTTGACGGTCGTGATTTTTTCGGCATCCTCGTCGGGAATTTCGCAGCCGAACTCTTCTTCCAGGGCCATCACCAGTTCAACCGTATCCAACGAGTCTGCGCCGAGGTCATCCACGAAATTGGACTCTTCGGTTACCTGATTTGCATCCACACCCAACTGGTCAATCACGGTCTTGATGACACGTTGTGCAATATCGCTCATGAGATTTTTTCCCTTCTATTTCCATCTTTTGGATAATGAAAACCAAGGTGCCATCACGGGGAAACCGGTCAATTACCGCACTCAATCGTGTTTTAATATTACTGTTTCTTCAGGTCATGTACATTCCGCCATTGACATGAATCGTTTCCCCTGTGATGTAACTGGCCTCATCCGAGGCCAGGAAGACAATGGCATGGGCCACATCCTCTGGCCGCCCCATGGCACCCAGTGGAATTTGCGCCAGCATGGCTTCCTTTGCTGCGGCATTCAAAACATCGGTCATGCGTGTCTGGATGAAACCGGGAGCCACACAATTGGCTGTGATACCGCGTGACGCCACTTCCCGGGCCAGACTTTTGGTAAACCCCATCAATCCTGCCTTGCTGGCTGCATAGTTGGCCTGGCCAGCATTTCCGGATGCCCCGACCACCGAGGCAACGCTGACGATGCGTCCGTAGCGGGCTTTCATCATGCCGCGCAGGATCAGACGGGTCAGATAGAAGGCGCTGGAGAGGTTGATTTTCAACACATCTTCCCACTCGGCGTCTTTCATGCGGATCAGCAGATTATCGCGGGTGATACCCGCGTTGTTCACGAGAATGTCAATCCGTCCGAAGCGTTCCGTGGCCAGTTTCACCACCTCTTCGAGACGGGCGTGAGAGGCGATATCCGCTTCATACCCTTCCGAGTCGGGGGAGAGGGCGCGAACCTGTTCCAGGACTTCCGGAATCCGTTGGCCTTCGTTGCTGGTGATGATGATTTTTGCCCCGCGTCGGGCAAGTTCCAACGCCGTCACCAGGCCAATTCCGCTGGTTGATCCGGTGACAAGGGCAACGCGATTGTCGAGCATGAGACTTCCTGTTCAAGTCCGCCAGGGTGAAAAGGGATCAGGCAGCCGGCAGATTTGCCAAATCTTCCGGACCGGACACATTGTAGACGACCAGACTTTTGTCGATGCGTTTCAGCATGCCGCTCAGGACTTTTCCGGTTCCCACCTCGATGAACATATCCACGCCCAGGGCGAGCATGCGGCGGATGACCGCTTCCCACATGACCGGGGCGGTAATGGACTGCACGAGGAGTTTGCGGACCTCGGTACCGGAGGTCACTTCCTGACCTGTTGCGATGGAAACCAGGGGAACGGAAAGATTCTGGAAAGAGATTTTTTCCATGGCCGTGGCCATTTGCCGAGCGGCAGGTTCCATGAGCGGGCAGTGGAAGGGGGCGGACACGGCGAGCATGACAGACTTTCTGGCTCCCTGGCTTTTGGCCATTTCCACGGCCTTCTTCACGGCGTATTCATGTCCAGAGATGACGATTTGCACGGGGGTGTTATAATTGGCTGTCACGCAGATGCCACCGGTTTCTTTCTGGACCTGTTGGCAGATGGCATCCACCTGGGCGGCGGGCATGTTGAGGACGGCGGCCATGGCACCTTCACCGACTGGAACCGCTTTCTGCATGGCCTGGCCTCGCAGCCTGACCAGGGCGATGGCTTCGGCGAAGGCGAATCCGCCTGTGGCACAGACAGCAGCATATTCACCCAGGGAGTGGCCGGCCACATAATCCGGGCGCCAATTGGTCCTGGAAACGATCAACCGAAACGCGGCCATGGCGGTCGTCACCAGGGCCGGCTGGGTATTTTCCGTCAGGGTCAACTGATCTTCCGGGCCTTCCTGCATCAACCGGCTCAGGGAAAAACCCAGCACCTGATCGGCTTCTGCGAAGCAATCTCCGACTGGTCCACCGCAGGCCAGCAACTCATTCCCCATACCCACGGCCTGGGCACCCTGCCCCGGAAACAGGAAGGCTCTCTTTCCCATGGTTCCAATCCTTTCAAAATGCTCCCGCCAGGCGGATATAATCCATTATTGAATCGTCAAGGCCGGCAACCGCTGATTCCGGGATCGCGACCCTGCCAGGAAAGCAAAGCCCTTTGACATGGGTTTGGTTTCGCAAAAGTACATATAGGAATTTAATCCCGATATGCAAGGGGTCACGGGAGAAAAACTCGATTTTTTCCCAATGACCATACCATGCGAGCCTGTCTGTTGGCCGGATACCTGTTCAGGCCGGTCGCCGGATCAGACTGTCCTTGATGGAATCCAACTCAATGAATTCATCGGCCTGGCGTCGCAGTTCATCGGCGATCATGGGAGGATGGGTCACCAGGGAGCTGACCACGGTGACCTGTTTGCCGAGATTCTGGACGGCCTCGACGATGGAGCGAAAATCGCCATCACCTGAAAAAAGTACGGCGTGGTCGTAATAGGGAGACATGCTGATCATGCCGACGGCAATTTCAATATCCATATTGCCTTTGGTTCTTTTATTTCCGGTCACCGGATCGACATATTCCTTGATGGGTTTGGTAACCACGGTATAGCCATTGTAGGCAAGCCAATCGACCAGGGGGCGGATGGGTGAATATTCCTGATCGTCACCGAGGGCCGTGTAGTAGTAGGCGCGCACCAGGCGGCAACGGGCGTGGAAATAGTCGAGCAATTTTTTGTAATCGAAATCAAACCCAAGCGAGCGAATGGCGGCATACAGATTTGATCCATCAATGAAAACGGCAACTTTTTCGTCAGGGTAAAACATTCGTGAAATCCTTTAAGCTGGAGTGAACGGCTTGTTCCGATAATTGTGTCATGACCTCATTTTCCGTCTGGAATCTCTGGTATTTTCTTTATGTCAGAATTGCGCAACCGGGGTATGCCCGAAAAAAATCCCGTTTTCGGATATGAACAAGCGCCGACGGGGATTTCTGCACGGAGTGGAAGCCGGAACCAACAAGTCAAGACGGCAAGTGGATTGGAGCGGGAGAGGGGATTCGAACCCCCGACATCAACCTTGGCAAGGTTGCACTCTACCCCTGAGCTACTCCCGCGCACTTTACGGAGGCAAACAGGCATTGCAGAAGATTTTGGAGGCCGGGGTGGGATTTGAACCCACGAATAAAGGTTTTGCAGACCTCAGCGTTAGGCCACTTCGCCACCCGGCCACACTCTCAAAACGTTCCTCTTGCAGCAGATCCATCCTTGTTCCTCTGGTGGAACAGGATGGAGCGGGAGAGGGGATTCGAACCCCCGACATCAACCTTGGCAAGGTTGCACTCTACCCCTGAGCTACTCCCGCACAAAGAACACCCATCCACATCGATCCACGATTGCTGCCTGTATACCACAGAGACTTTCTGCCAAACCGGCGGACCCAAACATGCCGTGGCCGAACCAGAACCCGTTCCAGTCTGTCCAATCCAGACCCAACACGCGCACAACGGCCCATTTGGCAATGATCTCCAACGGATCTTCTCAGTTATAAAAAAATAATTGACTCGCGTCAACCCTCCTCGAAACTTTTTCCAACAAGATTTTTTAATCCAAGAAATTCAGATACTGGAGCGGATTTGGGGCCAGGCCTGGGCCAGATATTGATAGCCGGTTTGCAGGGTCAGGACGGTGCAGATGTAGAGACAGAGGAGTCCCGGCTTGGTCAGGGGGAGTCCCAACAGACCATCCTGGAGCAACAACATGATGATGGCGGCCATTTGAAAGCCGGTTTTCCATTTGGCCAGGCCGGAAACAGGAACGGATGATCCCAGGCCGGACATGTATTCGCGCAGGCCGGTGATGGTGATTTCCCGGGCGGTGATCAACAGGACCAGGACCAGCGGGGCACGATTTTCCGCCACCAGCAGGATCAGGGCGGAGATGATCAGCAGTTTGTCGGCCACCGGATCGAAAAACTTGCCAAACGGCGTGAGCAGGCCCCAGCGCCGGGCGACGTAGCCGTCGGCCCAATCGGTGATGGCCGCCAGGGAAAAGAAGATGGCTGACAAAACCTTTCCCCAGGTTCCGGGCAGATAGAGGCTTGTCACAAAAAACGGGATCAAGCCGATCCGGATGGCCGTCAAAAAATTGGGAAGATGATTCCAGGCCATGGTTGATGCCAATTACCCTTCACTGTGCAAAAATGCATGAATCTGTTCTGCCAGACCCGGGGATATCCCCTTGACGGCAGCCAACTCGGTCACGGTGGCCTGGCGCAGATTCTTGACAGAGCCAAAGTGACGGACCAGTGTCTGTTTGCGTTTACTGCCGACACCGGGAATGGCATCCAGCCCTGAACGAATCTGCTCACGCCCCCGCTTGTGCCGATGATAGCCGACGGCAAAACGGTGGGCCTCATCCCGAATGTTTTGCAACAGGAACAGAACCGGTGACTCTGGAGGCAGTATAAGGGGCAACTCCTTTCCCGGCAAGAAGAGCCGCTCTTTTCCTGCATTCCGCTCCACACCCTTGGCCATGGCACAGATGGCCACCTGTTCCATCTGCATCTCCCGGGCCACAGCCATGACGGCATGCAACTGCCCCAGGCCACCATCCAGAATGAGCAGATCGGGCCAGGTTTCCGGCGGTGCCTTTTGCAGGGCGGCAAACCGACGACGCAGCATGGCGGCCATACGAGCGGTATCGTCACACAGGCGGGGATCGGTCAGGGCATATCGGCGATAACTGTTTTTGTTGAATCCAGACGGACCAAACACCACCAGAGATCCGACGACATGGCGATCCTGGAAATGGGACACATCACAGGCCTCGATCCGTTCCAGGGGTCCGTCCAGGTCAAGGATTTCGGCCAGCTCGTCCAGGCGGCGGCGATTTTCGGCGGCACCGCTCAGACGGCGGGTCAGGGCCTCTTCCGCATTGGCAATGGCCATTTCCAGGATGCGACGTTTTCCCCCGCGTTGCGGCAAACGAATCGTTGTCCCCAGCGCATGGGCAAGCCATTCCGGGTCGGGTGTTGCAAGGTTGACCAGGATTTCCGTGGGAGGTTTTTTGTCGGCATAGAACTGGATCAAAAAGGCCTCCAGCACCTCGGCATCCGGAACACCGGTGGTATTTTCCGGAAAAAAGCCCCGGTTGCCCAGATTGATTCCGGCACGAATGAAAAACACCTGCACGGCGTGGATACCTTCACGTTCCCTGTGACACACCACATCCAGGTCGTCATCCGGTTCCAGATCGAGACGCCTTTGTTCCTGGACATGCCGGATGGCCCGCACGCGGTCCCGCAGAAGAATGGCCGTTTCAAAATCATGTTTGCAGGAGGCTTCCCACATGGTTTTTTCCAGTTCCTGGACCAATTGCCGATCCCGCCCTTCCAGGAAGAGGACCACTTCCCGAATCCAGTTGGCATACGCTTCCGGGGCAACCCGGGCGCAACAGGGGGCCGCACAGCGACGAATCTGGTATTGCAGACAGGGACGTTTGCGGCTCTGGAACTGCCCGTCTTCGCACTGGCGTATGGGAAATATTTTTTGCATATATTTCAAGGTTTCCCGCACCGACTGTACCGACGGATAAGGACCAAAATATTTGCCGGCCTCCTGACGTCCGCCGCGATAGAGGGTCAGGCGGGGAAAGACCTGTTGCGTGGTGAGATGCAGGTAGGGATAGGACTTGCTGTCCTTGAGGAGGACATTGTAGCGGGGTTGCAACTGTCTGATCAGATTGGCTTCAAGGACCAGGGCATCGTTTTCCGATGCGGTCACGGTGATTTCCAGTCCACGGGCCTGCTGGATCATCACCTGGATGCGCAGTTGGGCATGGGTGCGGACAAAGTAGGAGGCTACCCGGCGCTTCAGCACTTTGGCCTTGCCGACGTAGAGAACTTCGCCACCGGCGTTCAAAAACCGATAGACGCCGGGCAACTCCGGCAACCCTTCCAGGGAGGCTTGTAGCGGATGTACATCCGGGCCGGATGAAGCTTGCGGCGCATCATCTCCTGCCAAGTCGGATGAAGCTTGCGGCGCATCATCTCCAGCCAGGTTGGATGAAACTTGCGGCGCATCCCCTGCCAGGTCGGAAGAAGCTTGCGGTGCATCCCCTGCCAAGTCGGAAGAAGCTTGCGGCGCATCTCCTGCCAGGTCGGATGAAGCTTGCGGCGGACCACTCTCCAGGTCAGATGCGGCTTGCTGGCAATGCACGTTCAAGTCAGGTCCGCCGGGGTGGGTCTCCGTCCGGGGGGCGACGCAGGGCGTATCCCACCATGCCCAGGCCAATGACAGCCATGGGAATGGTCAACCATTGGCCCATGGTGAGGCCCAGGCTCAGATAACCGAGTTGAATATCGGGTTCCCGGACATACTCCACCAAAAACCGGAACAGGGCATACATGGCCAGGAAGGTACCCAGCATGAACCCCCGGGGTCGGGCACGCTGCCCCAGCCACCAGAGGATGACAAACAGGGCGACCCCTTCCAGAGAGGCCTCGTAGAGTTGGCTCGGGTGGCGTGGCAGGGGTCCGGCATCGGGGAAGACCATGCCCCAGGGGAGGTCGGTGGTCCGGCCCCACAACTCGCCATTGATGAAATTGCCGATGCGTCCCAAAAAAAGACCGAGCGGAAAAATGGGAATGGCCATGTCGGCCAGGGCCAGACCGGAAATGCCGCGTCGCCGGGAGAAAATATAACTCAGCAGCAAAACGCCCATGAGACCGCCGTGAAACGACATGCCCCCTTCCCAGACCTTGAAAAGGGTCAGGGGATGGGACATGAAATGGGAAAACTGGTAAAACAGGACATATCCCAAGCGACCGCCCAGGATCACTCCCAACAAAATCCAGACCACCAAATCGCCCAGGGTATCCTGGCTCAAGTCCGGCATGAGGCGGCGGGCGCGGTGTTTCAGGAGCGGCCACCCCAGGATGAAGGCCAGGGTGTACATGAACCCGTACCACCGGATCCCCAGCGGACCGATTTGCACGATGACCGGATCCAGATGGGGGTAGGCAATCATGCCGGATCGACTCCTTGCGGGGGTTCGGGCTTTTTCGATTCCAGGTAACAACCGAGCATTTTAATGTTGGTGGTAAAAAATTTCAACTCTTCCAGGGCATTTTTTACCGATGCGTCTTCCGGGCGTCCCTGAAAGTCCAGATAAAAATGGTAGGCCCAGGGAGTGCCTTGCACGGGCCGGGATTCCAGGCGGGTCAGGTTGACGCCATTGGTGGCGAAACCGCCCAGGCATTTGTAAAGAGCGGCAGGAATGTTGCGCACTTCGAACAGCAGGCTTGTCTTGCTGGGAAGATCGGCAGGGGGTGTCACTTCGGTTTTGGCGATCAGGATGAAGCGGGTGGTGTTCATGCGACAATCCTGGATATCGCGCTTCAGGACCTGCAACCCGTACAAACCGGCGCACAATTCGGAGGCCACGGCAACCTCGGCGGGATTGCCCCGTGCCACCAGATCGGCAGCGGCTCCGGCGGTATCGTAAACCGAAAACCGCACCCAATCATACCGTTTCAGGAATGCCTGACATTGGGCCAGCCCCTGGGGGTGGGAGTAGACGGCCCGGATCCCGTCCAGGGTGGCATTGGGCAGGCCCAGCAGGGAGTGGCGCACCAGGAGGTAGTGTTCACCGATGATACGCAACTGATTGACGGCCAGCAGGTCATAGCTGTCGCTCACCACGCCGGCCATGCTGTTTTCCACCGGGATCATGCCAACAGCGGCCCGATCCTCCTCCACAGCCAGAAAGACATCCTCGAAACTCCGGCACGGAAGCAGGTCGTATTCCGGCAATCTTTCCCGGCAGGCCTGTTCGCTGTAGGCCCCGCGCATACCCTGAAAGGCGATGATTTTTTCGTGTTTCACAATAATTCCTTGTTGTTTTTTCGTGTTTGAAATCTTCAATCTCCGTATCTCCCCCTGTCAAGGGAGAATCACAGAATAATCCCCTGGACCGATTTTTTTCAGGTTACCCCTTTGCTTGGGTCCCAACCCGGCAAAATATACCCTCTTGAACGAAATTCAACCAAACGGAGGCACGATAGAAAACATCTTGACACGCAGATCGATATGGAGGAGCCTTCTGCCGTCAAGACCTGATTAAACTGATCCGGGACCGAATTGATGCAATGGGTCGGGTGTGTGCCATCCCCTGGCATGCTGAATCAGTAAATCTCATGGTGCCTGAGAAAACTCCAGCCCCGACACGATCATGACGCCGCAGGTTGACCAGGCATGGTCCAACCCGCAACGGGAACCTGTCACACTCCACTTTCCAGCCAGAACAATCCTCTATGAAAATTTTGCCTGCAACATCCGATTCCGGACACCCGGCACTTGGTAGCATGCTGTTTTGGGCGTCATTTGCCATGGTAGCAATCGGGTCCATCATCGCCGTGGCGTTACCCCGTGTTCCGGGTCTGGTCAATCTGGACAAGGCCACTGCCAATGAACGAACCTTGATGGCCATGCGAGATGCGATTGAAGGGTTTGCCATCGCCAACGGTCGTCTGCCCTGTCCTGACACAGACAACGATGGCAATGAAAACTGTCCAGTGGCCAGTCTCGGCAATCCGTCGGGCAATGTGCCTTATCGAACCATCGGACTGGTTTCCGGCAAGGATGGTTACAACAACACTGTCCGCTATTCCATATACGTGGAAAGTATTGGTGGCTTCATTGACCTGACCAATCCAAACAGTTCTCCGAGCAAAACCAACCTCTGTTCTGCGGTGGTCAACGCGCAGGCTTCTTCTACCTCATACTTGTACACTGTCGATGCGGACGGCACCAGCAACCCAGCCAACGCCCCTTTTGTTCTGGTCAGCGGTGGCCCGTCAGATGCCGACAGGGATGGATCCGACGGCAGGTTTGATGGCAACAACGAGAGCGCCACTCTCAAATTTGACAAGGAGACCCGTGTAGTCTCCGGGTCTTATGACGACCATGTGGTGACCAGCAGCTTCAATCGTTCAAGTGTTTCGGCAAGCACCTACCGCTCGTCGGCATTCGCCGGATTTCAAAACAGGGTGTGCAGCGTCGTGCCCAAAACGGGTTCGACCACATGTTACAATGCATCGGGCACATCCATATCCTGCTCGGGTACCGGCCAGGATGGGGAACTGCAAAAAGGAGTAACCTGGCCGACAACCCGCTTCACCAACAACGGTAACGGCACGGTTACCGATAACCTGACCGGTCTGGTTTGGTTGCAAGATCCTGGAACCTGCTTTTCTGCTTTGAGCAATTGGACAACAGCCTTGAGCAGTGCAAATTCTTTGAGTAATAATGGCTGTAGTGGCGGCCTGACCGACGGCTCGGCAGCAGGGGAATGGCGTCTGCCAAACCGTTTCGAGTTGCAGAGTTTGATTGACTATAGTCGGGTACCAGTGTACGGTTCACCCCCGACATCAGTCCCACTCCTGCCGGCATCGCATCCGTTCTCTAACATATATACGAACGCATCCTATATCTCAAGCAGTACATACACAGCTACAAGTTACACAACATATGCCTGGGGGGTTCACTTCTTCAATGCAGTCTCATCCTACTACGATAAAGCTTTGACGTCTTACCGTATTTGGCCTGTTCGGAACAAACGCGGGTCGGAAGTTGTTGACAATCAGGCGATTGTTCAAAGAACCGGGCAGATTATCTGCTATTTGGCCGATGGATCAACGACCCCTTGCACAGGAACAAACCAGGATGGCGCTCTGCAAAAAGGGATTGGAAAAACCACAGATGCTGCCCGTTTTACCAACAGTGGCGATGGCACGGTCACCGACAACGTGACCGGTCTGATCTGGCTGAGAAATGCCAATTGCTTTGGCAGTACAAGCTGGAGTTCCGCTCTCTCTTCAGCCAATACCCTGGCCAGTGGTTCCTGCAATTTGAGCGATAATTCCGTTGCCGGAAATTGGCGCCTGCCCAACACGGTCGAACTGAACAGCCTGATGAATTTGAGCTATGCGTCTCCCGCCTTGACATCCGGGCACCCGTTCACCAACGTGCAAAGTGGTGGCAGTGATTACTACTGGGTCAGTTCCACATTCGCATACACTCCTTCCGATGCCTGGAGATTGAAATTCGATAGCGGCATCGTGGATTATGGTGGAAAGAGTGGCAGCAGCTTTGTCTGGCCGGTACGGGGCGGCAAGAGCAATTAGTGGTGGCCTGTTGAATACCATCGCCGACCTGCCCCCGGGAGCCATCGCTGTAACCGCCACGGAGCCATCTTTGATGCCCCTGGCAAAACCCTTGGCCATCGCGTTGCATCTTCCTCTGGTCGCGCCGAAAAGCATGGATGTCGCCTTCCTGTTGACCCGTACACCGGATCGCTGGGAATTGCGGGAAACCGGTCCCAAGGCAGATGGACCGGTTTATGTGTTTTTTGACCCGGAGGCCTTGAAAGATCGGCATCGGCCTGGCCAGGGACGCAAACGGGATCTGGCTGTCGCCATGGGGATGCGCCGCTGCAAAACGGTTCTCAACATACTCGATGCCACTGCCGGACTGGGTCGTGACGCCTTTGCCCTCGCCCTGCTGGGGTGCAAAGTGACCATGATGGAACGATCGCCCATCATTGCCGCCCTGTTGGAAGATGGCCTGGAGCGGGCACGGCAACATCCCCTCCTCGCCCCTATCGTCCAGGAAAATTTATTTTATTCCCAGGGAGATTCCCTGCACTGGCTGAACTCCGGCCTGGACGATGCCGCAAGGCCTGATGTGATCTATCTGGATCCCATGCATCCCCCCCGCACCAAATCAGCCCTGGTGCGTAAAGGCATGCGCCGCCTGCGGGCCATCGTCGGCGAAGATGCCGATGCCCAGGACCTTTTTTTGGCAGCCCGGCGCTGCGCCCGGCAAAGGGTCGTGGTCAAACGCCCGCGCCGCGCCGAACCCCTCGCCCAACAACGCCCATCCTACGAAATCGTGGGCCGCACCGTCCGCTATGAAGTCTACCTGACTGACTCCCTGAAAACGTGAAACGTTGTCTTATTCTAGCCGCTCTACCGCTGCCAGACTGCATCCTCTTTGGCAATGTGTATTTTTTCGAAAAAACGACTTGAAAAAAACGATCCACTCTTGCCAACGTCTAAACTGCCAGAATACGATACCCCTTGTGCAAAAAAAACAAAACCTTGGGGGATGAATCCCCCAAACCCCCTCTTTTTTTTATTTTTTTTGGCGTTGCGCATGAAATTCATCCACTGTGCCGACATTCATCTTGACACCCCCTTTTCCGGCCTGGCACCCCGCCCCGAAGCCCCCCATGCCGCCCTGGTCCAATCCACCCGCATCGCCTTTTCCCGATTGGTGGAACGTGCCCTGGCGGAGCCGGTTGATTTTGTCCTCATTGCCGGGGATTTGTACAATGGGGAGTGGCGGGATTTCAACACCGGTCTCTTTTTTTCCGGCGAGGCCGGACGCCTGCATCGCGCCGGTATTCCACTTTATCTCCTGCACGGCAACCACGATGCCGCCAGTCAAATCACCCGTTCCCTGCCCCTCCCCCCGAATGTCCATGTTTTTTCGCATAAAAAATGCCAGAGTTACCGCCTGGACTCGTTGCGGGTGGTCCTGCACGGCATGAGTTTCGGCACCCGGGCCGTCACGAACAATCTGGTCCCGGAGTATCCGCCACCCGAACCGGGCTATTTCAATATCGGACTCCTGCATACGGCTGTCTCGGGCCGCGCAGACCACGAACCCTATGCCCCCTGCACCCCTGCCGATCTGATCGCCAAAGGTTATGACTATTGGGCCTTGGGACATGTCCATACCCGGGAAATTCTCCACACCGATCCGTATATTGTCTTTCCGGGCAATCTCCAGGGCCGCCATATTCGCGAAACCGGCCCCAAAGGCTTCAATCTGGTCACGGTTCAGGATGGCCGGGTGCAGGAAATTCGCTTCGAGGCCGTGGATCTGTTTCGCTGGGAGCTGGTTCCCGTCGATGTCACTGGGCTTACGGATCCCGAAGCCGCCCTGACCCGCATGGAACAGGCCTGCCGCCAAATCTGGGAACACGATCCCGGACACCCCTTGTGTCTGCGCCTGGTGTTCCAGGGCGAGACCCCCCTCCATGGCTATTTGCGCAACGATCCGGTCGCCCTGACCGCCGCCTGTCAGGCCAAGACCGACATGATCGGCGAAGGCATCTGGATCGAAAAAGTCCAGATTGCCACCCGGCCCCGCCCGATCCAGGATGCCAATCCGGAACGCCGTGACGAAACCGGTACCCTGTTGAAGATCATGCGCGACCTGGCCCACACCCCCCAGGTGATCGAACCCCTGATTCAGGAGTATCTGGAAATGGCCCAACGCCTCCCAAGTGCAGCCCGCAGCCTTGAATTTACGGAAGAAATTCTGCAACAGGAAGGGATCCAACCCGTCATCGACGAGGTCATGACCCTGCTCGAACATCGCCTGCTGGAACCGGGGACCTGATGCACATCCAACGCCTGCTCCTCACCCTCCAGGACCAATTGATTGCCACCGATATTGACTTCCAGGAACCGGGGACCTGATGCGCATCCAACGCCTGCTCCTCACCCGCTATGGCCATTTTACCGGCACCGAAATTGACCTGACCCAGGAACATCCGGGCCTGGTCATCCTGCTGGGACGCAACGAGGCCGGCAAATCGACCCTGCGCGAGGCCATGGGGGATCTCCTGTTTGGCATTCCCGAACGAACCAGCCGCAATTTCATCCACAGCTACGACACCCTGCAAATCGGTGCCCACCTGCTCTCCAGCCGGGGTGAACAACTCGCCTTTCAACGGGTCAAACGCCGGGGCAATACCCTGCAAAACCCTGCCGGCAATCCTCTGCCTGATGGCGCTTTGCTCCCCTTTCTGGGAGGGGCGGATCGGGAGTTGTTCAACAATCTGTTCGGACTCAGCCAGGACTCCTTGCGCACCGGCGGCAACCGGATGCTCGCCGCCGAAGGCCGCCTGGGTGAAATGATTTTTGGCGCAGCCGGCGGCATGCGGGATCTGGTGACCCTCCAGAAGGAACTCGACGAGGAAGCCAGATCGATCTACACCAGCCGCAAACGCAGTGCCCTCCCTTTCTATCAGTCCCTGGATGCCTGGAATGATGCCCGCCGCCAGGTCAACCAGTTGCTGGTCGGAGCCGGCGAGTGGCAAGAGTTGCAGAAGGAACTGACCGCCGCCGAACAGGAACAGGGCCATATTCGCGATTCCTCCCGGCAGCTCACGGAGGCCAGAAATCGCCTGGAACGAATGCGCCGCATTTTTCCCCTGGCACGGGATCTGGCCCAGGTCCGGGCGGAGCTGCTCCAGGTGGCCACGGCACCTGATTTGCCGGAAAGTACCCCGCAACGCCATCAACAAGCCCTGGAGCAGTTGCAACGCAGTCGTGAGCGCTATCGGGAACGGGAAACGGAACTCTCGGCACTTCAAAAAGAAATCGATGCCTTGCAGATCAACCAACCCCTGCTGGCCCATGCCGATGAAATCAAGGCGATTCATGAAGGGCGTGGCGCGGTTCTCAAAGCTCGCAAGGATTTACCGGGTCTGCTCGGTCTGCGCCAGCAGAGCGGTGAACGTCTGGAAAAACTGGCCCGCGATCTCAAGCAATCCTGGAGTGCCACAGAGGTGATCCAAAAGGCACCCTCCGGGATGGACCTGGAGGAGGTCCAAAGCCTGATTGCCGCCTGGACCCGACTCGATACGGAAGAAAAACGCACCCGGGAACGGGTCCAGGAGGCCGCTGCCGACCTGCAACGTATCCAGGGAAAACTGGCCAATCTGACAGAACCCGCCGATCCAACTCCCCTGCGGCTGGTGGTGGAAAAAGTCCAGGCCCAGGGTGACCTGCCGGGACGTTTGCAGCAGGTCGAGGTGACCGTCGCCAACCTGGAACGGCGTCTTCAGGATGGCTTGGCCGGACTCACCTTCTGGAAGGGGGATGTGGAGCAGTTGGCCCGGATTCCGGTGCCTGTAGCAGCCACGTTGCACCGTTTCGAAAAAGAGTTCACAACCCTGACCCGCCGCATGGAAAAGGCCGAAGAACGCCTGAAAACCGCATCCCAACAACGCGACAAAGCCATCGATGCCCTGGCCAGACTCCACACCGATGCGACCATTCCCACCCCGGAAGCCATCGCCGAGGCCCGCCACATGCGGGATCGGTTTTGGCAAAAAATTCAGCGTTATCTGGTTGAAGGTCACTGGTTGGCGGATGATCCGGCCCCGGCCATTCTGGCGGAACAGCATGTACGGGCACTGTTGGCTGCCGACCATCTGGCCGACCGGCGCGTCGTGGAGGCCACCCGCCTGGCCCGGCACGCTGCCCTGCAAGAGGAACTCGCCGTGGCCCAGCGCGACCTCACCCAGGCCGGCACGGAACTTCAGGCCACCCGCCAGGCTTTCGATACCCTGCTGACCCAATGGCGGCAGCAATGGAATTTTCTGGCTGGCGAGCCGGGTTGGCCCCCGGAAATGACCGCCTGGATGGGGCAACGCGAAGGCCTGCTGCGTCACCTGGAAAGCCTGCTCACCGCCCGTGCTGAAGCCACGACCCTGCACCAGGAAATGGAAAAATCCCGGCAGGCGTTGCTGCAGGCGTTGGCCTCTCCGTCCCCCTTGCGCGACCAGTCTGCCCCTCTGTCCGCCATCCTCCAACACGCCCGGAGTGTGCTGGAAAGCCTGCAACAGGCAAACGCAACCTGGTCGGCTTTACAGACAGAGCAGGCGCGGTGTACCACCCTGCTGCAACGTGAAACCAGGCGCTTGGATGATGTGACCGAACGCCAGGAAAAATTGCAGGCCAGTTGGATCCTGGCCATGGACAATCTGGGTCTGGACGAAGGCACCTCGGCTGAAGCCGCCGGCGTGGCCCTGGCCATTTGGCGGGACATTCGCCAGGAGGCGGAAAAATGGCGCGATCTGGGCGAGCGGATTCAGGCCATTCGCCAGGATGAGGTGGATTACGCCCATTGGGTCGAAACCCTGGCCAGCAGCGTGTTTCCCGTGAGCGATAATGAATCGGCCCCGGATAGCGCTAACAAGGATGTGCTTGTTAAGGCCCAAAAATTGTTCGATACCCTGGCATCGGACAGCGAACAAGCACGCCGCAAACAAGATCTGCACCGCCGCGCCACCAAAACCGCCACCGCCAGCCAGGAAGCCGCCACCGAAATGGCCAAGGCCTCAACCACCCTCCAGGCTTTGCAGGAGCAGGCCGGCGCACCCACCCTGGATGAACTCGCCGCACGGATCGAACAGGCAGAACGCAAGCGCATTCTGCGCCACCGGGAACAGGAGCTGACCGGGCGGATTGTCAGCGAGGCCGATGGTGCCACCCTGGAGCAAGCACTGGCGGAAACAGCCGGCATGGATCCAGACCAGATCAGGGCCGAAATCGATCAACTTTCCCAAAGTCTGGAAGCACTCCTTTCGGCCAGCGCCCAGGCCGGCGAACGAGTCCAGGAGCTGCGTACCCGCCTGGGAGAGCTGACCAAAGGCCGAGGCGCTGCCGTGGCCAATCAGGAAGTCAGCAACGCCCAGACCCTGTTGCGCCAACATGCCCAACGCTGGATGGTGTTGCGCACGGCAGCCTTTCTTCTGAAAACAGGCATTGACCACTATCGCCAGGAACGCCAGGGTCCGATCCTGGCACGGGCCGGTCACTTGTTTCGCCTGCTCACCTGCAACCGCTTTGCCGGCTTTCGTGCCGAATATGACCAGAAAGAGACCCCGATCCTCTTCGGTCTGCGCGACGACCACACCACCTGCCCGGTTGCCGGCATGAGCGATGGCACCCAGGATCAACTCTATCTCGCTCTGCGCCTGGCCATCATCGAAGAGTATGGCCAACTCAACGAACCCCTGCCCTTCATCGCCGACGATCTGTTTGTCAATTTTGACGATCAACGGTCCCGTGCAGGTTTCGATGTCCTGCTGCAATTGGCCCGTTCAACACAAATCCTGTTCCTGACTCACCACGACCATCTGGCAGAATTGGCCAAACAACAGGGGGGAGAACAGGTTGCCATCAGGCAGATAGGATCAACTGGACAGAATCGGGATCAAAATACGTAGAAAGTCTCCCGTAATACCACTGATCGACCCATTCCCACACAATCCCAACAGGCCAATCTTCAAGATAAATTCGATAGAATTAAACAAAAAATCCACAAGACTGTTACTCGAGGGCAAGACATTTGTTGTCAATATTTGATTCATCCTTGTCAGGAACAGGTTCTATCACTTGCTTTGTTACGAAATCCAACATAAAGTCGCGAAATTTTGCGTTCCAAATATCGCCATGACCATCGATTATTTTTTTATCGGCTGTAATAACCAGGTATGGAAAATGATCCCTTCCCTGGGGATTGCCAAGCCATTCAAGAGTGCCACCATAAAATTCGGCTTGCGGCAGTTGTCTGGTCGATACATGTGGTTGCACCTTCAAGTTGGCAACTCTTTTTTGTGCTGCCTCGAACTGTCTCTCATGATGCTTTGATTCGACTTGAGTCTCTTTTGATAAAAGCCTGTGCGTTTGATAGCGCCCCAGATGGCCGACTGTTTTAAAAACAGTCTCGCGCTCACCCGGGTGAGGTGCCGACTGGGTCAACGTATAAAAACGACCCAGCGGAAACGCATATTTAGTCGCATAGTCCGTTTCTGAAGTGACTATCGCCAGAATTGGGCGTTGTTTTTCAGAGTAACAACGTGTATTCCCAACCTGCCAGAGGGGTTCATAGGCAGCACCCTCGAACGCCGGATTCACTAACAAAATGAAGTCACCAAAACTTTTCGCCATTCGATAATGACGATCAGGTCGAATTTGCAAAGCACGCCCCATCAGCTCGCTGTGAAGCGCATGATACATGATAAGCCCACCAAAACTATGCCCGATCAGCACAAGCTGGGTTTGATCCGGGCCGGCAAGCCGGTCACTTGAATCCCAATTATTGCAATAGCTCCTGAATTGATTCAGTTCCATCAACAACTGTTTGGCTGATCTGTCCCCGACACGTTCAGCCGCATTTTTACGTGTCCAAAACGTTAAATTTTCCAGAATTGGCAGGGAGAGAGATGCCCCTCTCCAACCCAGATACACTCCAACCACCTTGCGAGATTTTCGCCCATCGATACTTTTGGCGACTCTCTCGTTCATGTCCAGATCCTTGAGAAGCATGTGAAAATGCTTCACATTATCATCATTTTGATCGGCATTGTGTTTCCATCCGTGCGCAAATACCACGATCAATAATTCTTCATTTTTCTGTTCATGGTACTTTCGAAGCCTATGGAGCAGATTATCCTTCTGTCGTACATCCTGGAACCATCCCTGGTCATCAAATTCAACATACCCAACAACATATTCATATTCTTTGCCATCATCCTTATACGTGCAGACCTCAAAGTTTGACTGTTGCACTTCACCCGACTGTTGCACTTCACCTGGGTACAAACACCTTTCTTCCTTGGGAAGAGAAGCGTCGGTTACTGGGCGATACGACTTGTCAGAAACACAAGAACTGAAAAGAAATGTCAGACCGAACATGAAAAAGCCTCTCACCACCATGTAACCATTCATATAAAACCCTTAACAATGGACGACATAAAAAGGGCAGTATTATTCAAGCAATCGCATTGGCTTTCCCTATAACTTTCCTTATAACTGGTGTAGGTACATGGTAATCATTCCCTCCGCCCCCTGTCAAGCCCTTCTGTGCTGCAACAAAAATTATTTTCTTCCTGCGTTTTTTCCTGTATAAACTAATAATTTTATTGATAATCTTACGGTTTCCATGCAGATATAAAAATGGCCGAAGGAGCGGCAAGGAAGCAAATCAGGCAACTATATCAGTTGTCGAATGGAAAAAATGATCCTCGGTGTCCGGCAAGTCCACGAGGGATCGAATGGCTATGAAAACAACGTATCAATAATATTCCCTATGGAGAAAAATTTCTGCTATCCTATGATGAAGGAATATCGCTACTTGTTGCCAGGAGGGAATCCATGTCTCAATCCCTGACCATCGATGATATCTGGAAACTGTTCGAGGAAACCAATCGACTCTTCAAAGAGTCGGAAGCCAAGTTCAAGAAAGAATCAGAAGCCAGAGCCAAGGAAGCAGAAGCCAGAGCCAAGGAAGCAGAAGCCAGAGCCAAGGAAGCAGAAGCCAAGTTCAAAAAAGAATCAGAAGCCAGAGCCAAGGAAGCAGAAGCCAAGTTCAAAAAAGAATCAGAAGCCAGAGCCAAGGAAGCCGAAGCCAGGTCCAGAGAACTGGAGCGTGACCTCCAGGAAACCAGACGAATCCTGAGAGAAAACAGTGCCGAAACTGAAAGGCAAATGAAGGAAAGCAGTGCCGAAACCGACCGAAAGATCAAGGAGGTTTCAATTCAGATTGGCCGGTTGGGTGGTCGTTGGGGAGAGTTTGTCGAAGGTCTGGTGGCCCCGGCCTGTGAAACCATGTTCATGGAGCGCGGTATTCCTGTCCATAAAGTACATCCACGCACCAAGGCATCTCTGCCCGGCAATCGCCACATGGAAATCGACCTGCTTGTGATCAACGACACAGCCATCGTGGCCGTGGAAGTGAAAAGCGAATTGAAGGTGGAAGATGTCCGGCATCATACGGACAGACTGGTTGAATTCAAGGAATTTTATCCGGAATATGCCAACAGACGCATCATGGGTGCGGTAGCCGGAATCGTGATTGGCCAGGGTGTGGAACAGTTTGCCATGAAGCAGGGTCTGTTTGTCATCGTCCAATCCGGTGACTCCGTTCGTCTGGCCAACGATGCGGCTTTCCAACCCAGAATCTGGTAATTATTATTCGCCTCGGTACAAACGACAAGGCGGGCTGGATTGAACCAGCCCGCCTTGTTTTTGTGACACATGACGCACCATGACTCCGTGACCCCTCAAGATTCGGGGAGCCACGGAGCCATTTTGCATCCATCTACCGGGAATTACCGAACTTCTTTCAACTCCACGCGGCGATTTTCTGCCTGGCCGGCGGGTTTTTTATTGTCTGCGAGGGGGTGTGTGGCACCGAACCCCTTGGCCGACAAACGGCCAGCGGGAATGCCGTGTTTCACCAGATAGTCCTGCACGGCCTTGGCCCGTTTTTCGGAGAGGGGTCCGTTCAGTTTGGGGCCGCCCCGGCTGTCCGTATGTCCCTGGATCTGGAATTTGAGACCCGGGTTTGCCTGCAACACCTTGACCACTTCATTCAGGGATGCATGTGCGCTGGCAGGAATGTCCCAACGTGCGGTCTGGAAGTTGACATTCTTGATCACCCAGCACCCTTCTGAAGTGACAGATGCACCCTTGAGTGTATCCGGGCACTTGTCAAGTCTGTCCACAACGCCATCACCATCGCTATCGACATCCAATGGACAACCACGACTGTCTACTTTTGTGCCACGCGGCGTATCGGGACATTGATCCCGTTTGTCGGGGACACCATCACCATCGGAATCACGATCAGGCTCAATCCCGCGGGCAACAGGCGCGGCAGGCTCCGGCTCTCTCACCGGGCACCCCTTGGCATCCACCTTCGTTCCCTTCGGGGTATCGGGACACTGATCGGTTCCATCGGGAACACCATCGCCATCACTATCTCGCCAGGACTCTTCACCGAAGTAGACCTGGGTTCCAACAGTTGACAAGGGACGGGCACCCTTCTGTGGGTGCCACTGCGGCCAACCCTGCGACATCCAGCCCTCTTGCAGCGGACCTGCCACGGACAAATCAGACCCCAGAACCAGGGAAAACACGCCCAAGCCGAGGACCGCCGAGTATTTCAACAGTTTCATCTCTCCTCCTTCATTTTTTTTTTGTTGCAAAATTTCATTTTAATTTTCAGAAAGCCGAACCACGCCACCCTGTCAACAAGCCATTCTGGCTTGCTCAGAAAAGCCGAAGCGAGACTTTATACCATTTTTTCAACCGATTTCCATACCAAAAACACACTTTGGCCCGTTTGCAGACAAAGAGATTCGAGTTCTGGCGCAACTGCCTTGGTAAAACCCGGAATTCGATGTCTGACGAAAGCCGCATCGGATCGATCCATTGCTTCTCGGACCAATCCGGTGGTGCTTCGTCGTATTACGGAGTCTGTCTCAGTTCCACCCGGCGATTCATGGCCCGACCGGTTTGGGTGGAATTGTCCGCAATGGGATGGCTGGCACCGTATCCTTTTGTCGTCAGACGATCTTTGGGAATACCGCGCTTGACCAGGAAGGCCTTGACTGCCTCGGCCCGTTTATTGGAGAGCCTCCGATTGATCTTGTCCGTGCCCTGACTGTCCGTATGTCCCTGAATTTCAAAATTCATCCCGGGATTTTCTTTCAGCACCCGAACGACACTTTGCAGGGAGCTGTAGGCACTGACCGGAATTTCCCAGCGATTGGTCCGGAAATCGACATCCTTGATCACCCAACATCCTTCGGAAGTGACGGAGACACCTTTTGGGGTATCCGGACATTTATCCTGGTCGTTATTGACCCCATCGCCATCGGAGTCAAGAATGCATCCGAAGGAATCCACCTTGACACCCAGCGGGGTATGGGGACATTGGTCCTTGTCGTTCGGGACACCATCCATATCTTCATCCACGGGGCACCCTTTTGCATCCACGCGCAAGGCTTTCATTGTGTTGGGACATTCATCGTCCTCATCCGGAACCCCGTCGCCGTCACTGTCGATGGGACCTTCCTGGCCAAAAAAGAGTTGGGTGCCGGTCCTGGCAAAAGGATGTTCGCCCCGCAGAGTATGCCATTGTGCCCACCCTTCAGAGGACCAGCCTTCCGCTTCTTGTTCGCCAGCCTTGGCCGGGCCGGTTCCGAGGATCAGACACAAGATTCCCAGCCGGATAATGGTCAAATAAATTGATTTCATCTTGGCCTCCTGATTTTCTTTCCACTTCGCAACTCAACCCGATTCCCGGAATCGATATAAATTCCCGGCAATATATGTACACCCATATTGCCATAAAAAAAGGGACTGGACCATGGTCCAATCCCTTTTGAAAGCTACAGGAGTCACAATTTCTGTCTGTGGCTCATGGCTGTCTGGTCACCCTGGTCACCACCAACCCCAGGGACCACCACCCCAACCGTTGCCCCAGCCACCACCCCAACCACCATTCCAACCACCATTCCAACCACCCCAACCATGGCCAGGACCGCCACCCCAGTAACCGGGACCACCGCCCCAGTAGCCAGGACCGCCTCCCCAGCCATAATTACCCCAACCATAGCCTGGACCACCACCCCACCAGGCTTCGCTGGAACCAGGAGTTGCCATTGTTCCCATGGCGAGCATGGCTGCAACACCCAGCACGGCAATGGACTTTTTCATGATTTCCCTCCTTACGCTGCTGAAGAAAAAAACGCACACGTTTTTTCATATACCCAAGGAGACCCGTCCATGGCAAGCCATTTTTTTACACTCAATGTTTCCAATCCAAACAACGATGTGCTATGATCTTGCGAACATTCAATGGAGGCTGTCATGTCGCACACCATGATCACTTTCGATACGCATACCTACGTCAAACGACTGCGGGAGGCCGGTGTCCCGGAAGTCCAGGCCGAGATTCAGGCCGAAGCCCTGTTGACCCTCCTGGAAGACCGTTTGGCAACCAAACAGGATGTTGCATCGCTTCACCTGAATATTGAGTCCATGCGTGCCGAATTAAAACGCGACCTGGAAGCGATGCGTGGAGACTTGAAACGCGATCTGAAGGAAGCGGATGGCAAGATCGAGTCCCTGCGTGCCGATTTGAAACGCGATCTGAAAGAAGCAGATGGCAAAATCGAGTCTCTGCGCGCCGATTTGACGCGGAATATGGAAATCATGCATGGAGACTTGAAACGCGATCTGAAGGAAGCAGATGGCAAAATCGAGTCCCTGCGTGCCGATTTGGCACGGAATATGGAAATCATGCGTGGAGACTTGAAACGCGACATGAAAGAAATGGATGACAAACTTGAAGCCATTCGCGCCGAATTGAAACGCGGTCTGAAGGAAATGGATGGCAAAATCGAGTCCCTGCGTAACGATCTGAAACGCGACCTGGAGACCATGCAGGCCAGCCTGCAACGCGACATGGCCAGAATGCAGGCCGAAAATCAACGCTGGATGGTCGGCGTTGCTGGTGCCATTGTCATGGCCATCTTCGCCCTGCTCCGTGTCACCGGGGCCTGACCAACTCCTCCGCCATGTCGCCCATGATCAAAATTCATCGTTGAATCAATATTTTGTGTATAGAAGCACAATGGGACATTCGCCCCCTGCGGCACAAGAGACTCCAGGAAAAACCGGTCGCAACCATGGCCGGATACCCAATCCACCAAATAAAATCCCACTGGAAACACCAGGATGGGTTTACGACTGGCGATGGCTTCCGCTAGAATCCCCCCGGACTGGGAAAGCGAGGATTGCTTTTCGATTCGTCAATCCTTGTTTGTTTGATCCAATGCCACTTGCCCGGAACTGGTCCAGCGACCTCAGACGGGTCGGCATCTCTTTTCTTTCAGGAACAATTTGACGCCAAAACGGGTGAACCATGGCCAATGTCGTGATCGTGGGAAGTCAGTGGGGAGATGAGGGGAAAGGCAAAATCGTCGATCTCCTGACCGAAAGTGCCAACGTCGTCGCCCGCTATCAGGGTGGACACAATGCCGGCCATACCCTGGTGATCAACGGAAAAAAATATGTCCTGCACCTGATCCCCTCCGGTATCCTGCATCCGGGCAAAGTGTGCATCATCGGCAATGGCCTGGTCCTGGAACCCTCTGCCCTGCTTCAGGAAATCCAGGAACTCACCAGCCAGGGAATCCCGGTCAACGGTGACAATCTCATGGTCTCTCCCCTGGCAAGCGTCATCATGCCCTACCATCGAGAACTGGATCTGGCCCGGGAAAAACTCAAAGGCGCAGGTAAAATCGGCACGACCGGACGCGGCATCGGCCCGGCCTACGAAGACAAGGTTGCCCGCCGAGGCATCCGGGTCGGAGACCTCTACAATCGCCCGGTTTTCGAAGAGAAACTCCGGGAAAATCTCTCCCTCCACAACTTCATGCTGGAACATTATTACAAGGCTTCCACCTTCGCGCTGGAGACGATCCGCGACGATTACCTGCGCATGGCCGACAGCATGGCTCCCTTTGTCGGCGATGTCGGTCATTTTCTCAGTGAACGCATCCGCGACAACGCCGCCATTCTGTTCGAAGGGGCACAAGGCACCATGCTCGATATCGATCATGGCTCCTATCCCTATGTGACCTCCTCTTCAACCGTCGCTGGCAACGCCTGCAACGGCACCGGACTGGGGCCTACCGACATCGACTACATCCTGGGCATCTCCAAGGCCTACACCACCCGCGTCGGCAGTGGTCCTTTCCCGACCGAACTCAACGATGCCGTTGGTGCCCATCTCTCCAAAAAAGGCAACGAATTTGGTGCCACCACGGGCCGGGCACGTCGTTGCGGCTGGTTCGATGCCGTGGTCATCCGGCACGCCATCCGCACCAACAGCCTGACCGGACTCGCCATCACCAAACTCGATGTCCTGGATGGTCTGGACAAGTTGCTGATCTGCACCGGTTATACCCGCAACAACGGCGAACCCTCCGACCACATGCCCAGTGATCCGGCCCTCCTCGGCGAATGCACCCCGGTCTACGAAGAGATGCCGGGCTGGCAAGCCAATACCCTGGGCGTGGACCGTTTTGAAAAACTCCCCCAGGCCGCCCGGGATTATATCCGCCGGATCGAAGAACTGATCGAACTCCCCGTGGCCATTGTTTCCACCGGGCCGGATCGTCTCCAGACCATCATTCTGGAAAATCCGTTCGATATCTGATTCTTGCTCAGCATAACCGTCCAATTGCAGACGATAAATCTGGAATGATCATTTTGTTGGGGCTTCACCCCAAACCCCACCAGGAGGAAGGGCAGAGCCGCTTCCTCCTGGACATCCATCCCAATTTTTTATTCGTTTTTTCTTTGTATCTATTCAGAACCCTTGCAAAAAAAGGATTTGATACAAAAGACTTTGTTGGGGCTCCGCCCCAAACCCCGCCAGGGGGAAGGGCACAGCCCTTCCCCCTGGACCCCCATCCCAGTTTTGCAAACGTTTTGAATGGGGAGGCTGAATAGTTACTTTTCTTTTTTTATTTTTCTTGTGATTGTTCTTTGGTTTTCAGAAACCGCACTTTTGGCCACTCACGACCGGCATTGTCCAAATGCCAGGCATTGCGGGCCAGGAACACCGGTGCGCCATCATGGTCTTCCGCCATGCTGGAGAGGTTGGCATCCTTGAAGGATTGCAGCATGGCATGATCGTCGCACTCCACCCAGCGGGCCGTGTGGAGTGAGGTTCCCTCGAAATGGACCTGGATGTTGTATTCGGTACGGATCCGGTCGGCCAGCACCTCGAATTGCAGGCTGCCCAGGACACCGATGATCCATTCCGACCCCAGATTGGTCTTGAAAACCCGGGCTGCCCCCTCCTCGCCGATCTGACACAGGGTCCGCCCCAGATGCTTGGCGCGCATGGGATCATCGGCCCGCACTTTCTGCAACAATTCCGGGGCAAAGCTGGGAATACCCGTAAAATGCAACTCCTCTCCCTCGGTCAGGGTATCCCCGATGCGCAGATTGCCGTGATTGGGAATGCCAATGATATCCCCCCCCCAGGCATCCTCCACCAGACCACGATCCTGGGCCAGGAAGAGCAAAGGGTTGTGGATGGTCAGCACCTTCCCTGACCGGACATGCCGCAACTTGCCACCCCGCCGAAAATGCCCGGAACAGATGCGCAGAAAGGCAATCCGGTCGCGATGTTTGGGATCCATGTTGGCCTGGATTTTAAAGACAAATCCGGTCACTTTTTCCTCGCCCGGATCCACCAGACGTTCCCGGGCCGGTTGGGGGCGCGGCGGCGGGGCCAGACGCACCACGCTTTCCAGGAGTTCCCGAATGCCGAAATTATACAGGGCGCTGCCAAAAAATACCGGCGTCAGGTGCCCGTCGCGATAGGAGTTCAGGGAAAATTCCGGACACAAACCGCGCACCATCTCCACGTTGTCCCGCAACCCCTGGGCCGCTTCCGGCGGCAGGAGTTCATCCAGGCGTTGATCGGTCAATCCCTGACAGGCAATGGCTTCCGGAACATGATCGTTGCGGCCTCGTTCCATGAAGAGCAACTGGTCATTCACCAGGTCATAACAGCCCAGGAATTCGCGTCCCATGCCGATGGGCCAGGTGGCCGGGACCACTTCCAGGGCCAGGTCCTGTTCCACCTCGTCCATCAGGGTGAACGGATCCCGACCTTCCCGGTCCATCTTGTTGATGAAGGTCATGATGGGCACATTGCGCAAGCGGCACACTTCGAACAATTTGCGGGTTTGTTCTTCGATCCCTTTGGCCGCATCGATGACCATGATGGCGGAATCGACCGCCGTCAGGGTGCGATAGGTATCCTCGCTGAAATCCTCATGCCCTGGTGTGTCCAGAAGGTTGAAGATGCACCCGCCGAATTCAAAGGTCATGACCGAGGCCGAGACGGAGATGCCCCGCTCCCGTTCCACCTTCATCCAGTCGGAGCGCGCCGAGCGGCGTTGCTGTCCCCGCGCCCGCACCTCTCCGGACAACTGAATGGCCCCCCCGAACAGCAACAATTTTTCAGTCAGGGTGGTTTTTCCGGCATCAGGGTGGGAAATAATGGCAAAAGTCCGCCGTCGGACAATTTCTTCTGGATCGTGTGTCATGGCACCCTATCAGTATGATAAACCCTATTGAAAATCCAAAATAAAACATCTACAAATCTTCGTCCCTCATCTCCCGCAACAATTGAACACTTGGCTTGCTCCATGGAGAATATGTGAATTCACCCATGTGTGCTTTGGCCTGCACCACACTGACCGTCACCATTTAAATTCTCCAGAAGCAGGCAAGTTCTCCAAAAAAGTATTCACTCCATTAGACCACAAAATCCTTCCAGATGCATCCTTTCGGAAAGATGATCGTAACCAACTGAATCAAAATCTGCATGGATCATGGCGATTGGACCTGTTGTCGTTTTTCGTCCAGCATGGTGCGAGCGGCGTCGAGACGGTGCTGAAACTGGTCGTCCCGGGCCGTGGCCAGTTCCTGCCAGCGTTGGGCGTAGGCAGATTTATTGTCCAGGGCGCGGGTGTGCAGCACCAGATGGGCCGGATTCCAGGTATCGTTGTCATTCCAGACTGTTTGGACATCTTCCAGGCGCATTTGGGATTTGAGCCACTTCTGAAAAAGATCGTATCCCCGGGCATGGGGGCGAGCCATGGCAAATTCCAGCACGGGGCGGTCCAGGGTGTTGAGAGGGATATCCTGTCCAGCGACATAAGCGAACGGTCGGGTCGTCAAGAGGGCATAGGGAATCCATGCCGGCAGGGTGACCAGTTTGTCCGTGAAATAACGCGCCAAGACCGCTTCCCGGGTCACGAGGTCCGGGTGATGGACACGCAAGGGTTCCTGGGAGGCCAGAATGAGAAAATAGCCGGAACGGACCAGGGCCAATCCGGCGTGTTTGAAACGGGATTCCAGGGTTTTCAAGATGATGCGGATACCCTCTTCGCCCACGCGATTGTCCACCCAGGTCATGTAGACCCCATCGTTGGCGAGGCAACGCCGGACGGCATCCAGAAAATCAATCGTATAGAGTTTCGAGGAACTAAAGTAGAGCGGCGAGGTGACGGTATTGACCACCAGATCATAGGTCCGGGAACACCTTTGCGTGAAATGGATGGCGTCATCGAGGATGTAGCGAATGTTGGTCACCTGGCTGAGATTTTGATTGTAAGGCTCCATGCGCGGCAACTGTTCCAGGACGGCGGGATTGATCTCGACGGCATCCGTGTGCTGGAACAGGCGGGCCACGGCACCGGCGCTCTTGCCGGATCCCACGCCCAACACCAGGGCATTCCCGGTCCGTGGGGCATGCACGGCAGCATAGGCCCCGACCAGGGTTTCGGAGGCCAGATCCAGGGGAATGCTGATGTAGCCATTGATGAGAAAATAGGGTCTTTGATCAAGATGGATGATGGCCAGGAGATCCCGGCCATGGGTATAACTGGCCACCTGTTGGAGGTCGGCACGGGCCTTGCGGAGCTTTTCGGGATTTCCGTAATGGCGATGCCCGACAAAAAGATGATTTTCCTGCCAAAAATATTCCCAGGTCGCCGTCAGGGTGGCACTGGCAATCAGGATTCCAGCCAGGAGGTGTACCGGGAAAGCATGCCTGGGCAGTCGGGAGGTGTGTTGAATTCCCCAGGCAATAAGCGACAGCAGGGCGATGGCGACCAGTATTTCTCCATAGCGCAGATGGACGTGCAGGAAAAACACCATGCCGAGAAACCCGGCAACATTGGCCAGGGAGGAGATGAAGAGCCAGTGGCCTGCATCCCGTGCCAGGTGGAGATGTTCTTTCAACAGTGCGGGAAGCAGGGCACCATACCCGGTGGCGATCAGGCCCGTAAGCAGGATCAGAATGACACTCTTCCAGAAGAGGCCGCCCGCCTGGCCCATGGCGGCAAACAGGGTGACATATTGCGCATAAAGAGCGCTCAGGTCCGAGAAGGTCAACAACAACCAGCCCACGCCGACGATGGTCAGCAGCAGGGCCGTGCCATACCGCCACCGCCACCGTTGCACCCCCCAGGCACCCAGGGTCAACCCCAGAAAAATGACGGCCAGAACCAGGGCAAAGCTCTCCCGGAAGGGACCGTAGACAAACTCGGTCAGTTTGACCATGAGCAACTGGAAGATGGCCGAGGCCATGCTCGCCAGGACCAGACTGGCCAGCACATGGGGAGGAACGGTTGCTGGTGCCCTGACGGGCGGGGGATTGTGTCGTTCCCGGGCAAAAAAGAACCACAACAGGATGGCCGTGAGAATATTGACCCCTGCCAGGGAGAGCAAAGTGATCCGCAGGCCAAACCGGGTGACCAGAAAAAACTCGACCACAAGGACCGTGACCATGGCCCCCAGATTGTAGAGGGCATAGGCCCGGGCAAACGGATTGTGTCCTCCCAGACGTTGTTCCAAATAACCCGCCATAAGGGGCAGTGTACAGCCGATCAGGATGGCGGGCAGGGACAGGAGGAGGATCAAAAACAGAATCGAGGTTTGGAGCGATCTTCCCAACACCAGGGGTGGGGCATAGAGGGCGGCATGGAGTCCGTCGCCACCCAAGGCAAAGGCGATACCACACAGGCCAATGGCAAGTTCAATGGCCCACAGCCAGCGCCAGAGACGATAGGCCCACACCGCACCAATACCGATACCACACAGGAAGGTGATCAAAATGGCAGCACTGACGACAAACTGGTCCCCGGCCTGGTTACCCAGGACGCGCCCGAACAACACTTCGTAGCCAACCCCGCAATAACCGGAGAGGATCGGCAGGATGATCATCCAAATGTGCGACAACTCAGTAGCACCCCACAGGCTGCCCGGAAATTTTCAGATTGAATCCTTTATATTATTTGCCTGATCATCTTTTCCATAAAATGGCTCATAGGACCAGATCATCCCCTGAACACTTTGGCCAACCGGGTCCCCGGATTGGCCCAGACGTTTGGCCAGGTTTTCCAGAGGCGGCACGATTTGTCTCTCCGCAACCTCCATGATGCGCTTCAGGCAGGCGTTTACCAACGGAATGCTGCGTTGCAGAAACATCGAGCGATTCGGATCATTGACTGCCGAGCATTGCTTCGCCAGAGCCTCACAAAACTTGACACAAGAATCCGCCAGAAATAATTTTTCATCATGAGAACAATAATAAAAATTGGGACCATTGATAAAACCAATCAACAGCGTCAAGGCCTCATCAAAACGATCTTCCCGATCCAGGAACTTCAACAGCGAAGGCAGCAGGGAATGGATCGCGGTATTTTGTTCCATGGCTCGTTGATACAAGGCTCTGGCCTGATCCAATTCCCCCGCACGGAGATGATAATCGCCCAGCACTGTCAACAATTCAGCTTGCCAGGCAGCGATTGTTTTGGCCATGGGTCCTTTTGGCAGGGCATCCCAGAAGGCCACTTCCCCGTGCAGGGAGTGGATCCGCTCAGACCCTCCCTCGCCGAGACAGAGGGTTGCATCCGGCATTTCCAAATGCCGACGCAGACCTGCCAGATATCCATAATCCCCATCCCAGGTTTGGTATTTTTCGACATAAACGCTGTTCATGTAGGGCTTGGGTACATGAAAACCATAACGAGTACCATGATTCACCCATTGCAGCCCGTAATGATCAATCACCTGAGGATGGATCGGAAAAGTGGGAGTGAAACTGAAATGCCCCTCCCAGTTATGATCGATATTTTTTTCCATGAGACCAACATGATGAAAAAGTCTGGCGGCCACGTAATAAAACAGGGGAGCGGTCGGATGCGTGGCGTCCAGGAACAATTGTCTGGAACAAAAAAGATCCTCGATCAAGCCGGCCACCGGTATATCCACTTCCTTGTCCAGGGCACGCAGCTTGTCGAAAAAGAGATCACGGGAACGATCCAGATCCAATAATTTTTTGATATCTGTCGTCATGAAACGGGCCAGGGTTTCCAGGGGAGGCAACTTTTTTTTGATCAGGTTATGTAAATTCCGATCCCCATGGCCACGTCGATTGTCTTCGCGGCCAAAAGGTCGCGGATAGGGGCGATACATGAAAAAGGGCCACAGCAGCTCAAGGGAGAGCATGGGAAAACTGACCTTGCGACACCGGGACGGCAGCCGGTCCGCGTAGTCGCAGGTATTTTCCCAAAAGCTTTTTTGTTGAAAAAAATATGCACAGTTCGACAAGAGTTCCCTGGCTGTGGCTGGTTCATTGCTGAGTATTTCAAATTGGCGATCCGGTTCAGGATCATCCGAAACCCGCAGCAACGCGATGGTATACTGCTCGACCAGTTCCAGATCCTTGATGGCCATTGCGTAAAAAGCCAATGATTGGCAATTTCCATGAAAAACAATCGTCGGCTTCATGCCTTCTCCAGATACGACAGACAAACTTTCATGACCACGAATTCCGCCCTTTGATTGTGCCACCTGACACACCAAAAGCAATCTCCCCGGAAGCATGCTTCCGGGGAGATGTTCACTCATTCATGCGGGGATCGAGTGACCCTGCATCTCAAAATTTTTCTTTCCACGACCCGGGGGTGATGGTGCCACCACCACTGCTGCTGCCGCCCGTGCAGGTGACGCCCGGGGCGAGCGACGCCACCGCTGTCGTCACGGCAGCATCAAAGGTGATCGCGATTTTGTTCAGTGTGACCTCACCTGCCGAAATGACCGATCCATGCAACTTCACATTGTTGTCAAATTCGGATTTTGCAGTACTGGAAGATGCATAGATCACAGCGTCGATGTCCGCGCCGTTTTTGGATTTAAACTCGGTATAATAATAGATACCAAGATTGGCAACAGTTCCTCCCTTGTTGATTTCGACATTGTTCTGTATGTCCGCAGTCTGTACGTATATTTTAACAACACCGTTTGGCGTGACTTTGATTTTTGAATTCTGATTCGCAGTCAGTGTGGAAATATAATATGTCCCAGGGGCCATATTCAGTGTCGCACCATTGCCAAGAGTCAGAGTCTTGATTTTGTATGTCCCACCTGACACATTGAAAGTGAGGGCTTGGTTATTGTTGATCGTGACTGTTTTATACTCACCGGTTCCCCTGGATGTATCACTGCTGACGGTCACGTCACCACTGGCCTCAGTGCTGGCCACAAAGGCGGACAAAGCGGGTATAGCGACAGTACCTGATTCCAACTTGCCGGCTTTGGTCAAGACATTACAACTGGCGCTGGTGCTGCTGCTTTTGTCGCTATCGCCACTCTTGTCGCTACCGCCACTTTTGCCATCGTCTTTATCCTTGCTCTCGGCAAAGGCGGGTTTTATCACAAGCGACCCAAACCATTTCTTCCACAAGTGATCCGGGAGTTCACTGGACTTCCCGCTATCCTTATCCCCAGACTTGCTATCCCCGGATTTGCTATCGTCCTTGTCCGAGGAAGAAGCGTTACATGCCGTAATGGTATTTCCATTGATCGTTGCATTATTCTTATCCACTGACAACAGGCTGTTGCCGATAACGCCATAATCGCAGGACCCACTGCTGGAACTGCCACATGACAAGCCAGGAAATTCGGTGACGCGCCGATTGTTGGTGCCAGCCGAGGTCACGGTCCACTGACTTGGTCCTGTGGATTTGAAGGTTGCCGAGAATTGTCCCTGACCGGCGATGGTCTGCGTCACCACAACGTCGCTGCCACTCTGGACTGCCCCTGAGAGCTGGGTCGGATCGCAATTTTTATCCTTCAACTGCTTGAGTATCGACTGGGTACCGGCTTCAGCCAGATTCAATGCCTTGTCACCCGATACGTTTTCCGCACTGGCTTTGTTGCCCGACACATACATTTTGGACATGACGACCCCGATGACCCCCAACACCGTCATCAGGACGATGGCCACAATGACCAACGACCCCTGCTGCCTGTTTTGTATTTTTTTCTTCGTACCCATGACTAGTTCCTCACAAAAACGGAGGTCCGAAAAGGGACATCCACAGTGGATCCACCCAGCCCGCTCAAGGTTTTTTGTATGGTAAAACTGATTGTGACAAGCTTTAACGTGCTGTTCCAGGTAAAACTGAGAGAGTTTTGTTTGATATTTTCCGCCAGGGCATTTGAGGTACCGCTGAGAATCATATAGATGGTCGTGGCGGATGCACCGCTTTGATTGAAGTTGACCGTGGCGGATTGATCATTGGTAAACTGAATACTGCCGGAGCCGCTTGGCTGGGTCACGGTGGATGCCGTGCCGCCCCGCAGCTCCCGGATCATTCTCTCCATGATCGCCTTGGCCTGGGATGGGATGGGGGTCAGGTGCATGCTGGAAAGATAGGCACGATAGGCATCGGCCAACATGCTCCCCCCGGCACTCATGAGGATTCCCAAAAGCGTGATGGTGATGACCATCTCGATCAAGGTAAATCCAGTCCTTTTTCCCACACGCCGCATCATGACGATCCCATCAATAGTTGGTGATGATGGTCTGTGCCGCACCCAACACATTGGCCGCCGTTGTTCCGGTCCGGTATACCTGTACAAAAATGCACTTGTAATCGCCACTCGTGTAATTGGTCCCATCACACGTCAAGGTACCTCCGGCCAGGGTTGCACCTTGGATAGCCACTGTCCGATCAAAATTCAGGCTGGCCCCGATATTGATATTCGTCTCATTCGGAAAATTGGTGGTTGTCACACTGGTAAACCCGCCCCCCTTGGATTTTTCAGCCTCCATTTGCTCGATGCGTTCTTGGGCCAGATATTGTGCCTGAAGCATTTCCCGGGTATTTTTCGATCCCAGGGTCACCTGAAGATAGAGTGGTACGATGCCTGCCATCACGACCGCCACGACGACGATGAACACGATCAGTTCGATCAGGGTGAAACCTTTTGTCGATGGTATGGAAAATCTTCCTTTCATTTCAGCGCACCAGACCTGTAGTGGCCACCACTTCCACCGTGGCGGTACTCGTTCCCATGGTCAATGTGATGGTGGTGGTCCCGGTCGTTGGCTCACCTCGCCCGCCAAAAGTGACGGTAAAATTGGAGAGGGTTACACCACTCAGAGTCGCTGTGGAAAGAGTAGTTCCCAAAGGATCGCGAATTTCGTAGGTATCGGTCGCGGTTCGCAGGATGGTATAATCACCGCTGCCGGTATTGGACATGGCCAGGGCCTGGGTCTGGCGGATATCCATGGCCAACTGATCGGACTTGCTGCGCAATTCCATGATGTTGCCGGGTGACTTGGCTGCGGCATAAACCGCCAGGATGCCAATCATGACGATCACCATGATCAATTCGATCAGGGTGAAGCCGCATTCTGCACGGATGGATCGCATCGGACCCTCCTGCCCTCTCCGGGACGGGCCACGCTTTCGACTCAATGGGCGCGGGTCCCGGTAATTCTGACTTTGACGGACATGTCGATCCCGGTATGGGTCAGGGTGCAAGTGGCTGCTTCCCAGGGTGCTATGGGTTTCTCCTCCACCCGATAGCTGCCGGAGATGCTGCGCGGTGGCAGAAGAATTCGCAATTGGCTGCAATCTTCAATGGCCTGGCACCCATCTTCCCCGGCGATGCAGAGAACGGCATTGGCGGCACTGGCATCATGCAGGCGTTTGACCAACCCCAGGAGCGAAGCCTCACCACTGACTTCCACCTGGGATTTGAGAAAGCCCCACATGAACAGGGCAAGTGAACCACCAAAAAGAAGCCCTACCAGATACTTGCGCAACATCTCTTTGCCACCACCCGCACACCCGGGCATTCAATCAGCCAATATCAACCAAAACCCTTTGCCGCCTGCCCGAAAAACCCACAGTCAGGTGATGCCATCCTGGCTTCCCATTCCAGCACCACCTGACGCATGACACCTGCCATCGAATACATGAACATCCCTGGACAAAACGCCATCAACCGCAAAAGCATGCCAGGAAATCAGGGCATGTAGGTCACAGTAAAGTTGGCTGTAATTGTCGTATCGGTGGTGTCGCTGAGTACACA
>JADGCO010000029.1 GCA_015228935.1 Magnetococcales bacterium
CCCGCCAGGAGGAAGGGCACAGCCCTTCCTCCTGGACCTCCTTCCCAGTTTTTCATACGTTTTTCACGGTGAACAACCTCAGACAGCAACCTGGTACCAAAACTTGTGAACATGCGCGGATTCGGCAACAAATTATTACGAGGCCTGCAAATCGCTTTTGGAATTTTTTTGGGCTTTCCCGTTTTGATCATCCTGCTGCCAACCTGGTACCTCTATCGATGGACGGAAATTCGCGCTGGCCGACCGGCACCCGTCACCCCCTGGCACTATCTGCAAACCCTGCTGCAATCCCGGAAAGCAGCCTACAGCCTCCAAATGGATGGTCGGGAATTGGGAGGCACATTCACAGACGCTTTTGCAACCAATTCGGACCCCGAACCTGCCGAACCGGATAACTGGGCCGACACTCCAGACAGACTGCAGCAGACCCCCTTCCTCCAGGCAACTTGCGGGGAAAGGGATGGACTCGGCAACGCCATGCCTTGCGAAGGGGTTGCCCTGGTCACCGGGGGCGGCAAACGGTTGGGGGCAAGCCTCTGCCAGGAGCTGGCCCGTCTTGGCTTTGCCGTGGCGGTGGTTTATCACCATTCCGAGCCGGCAGCCCGCCGTCTGGCCAAGGATTTGCGCGCCCGGGGCGGCCAAGCCGAGGCCCTGGCCGTGGATCTGGGCAATCCGGCCCGGATTCTGTCCCTGCTCCATAATGTGGAAAGATGCCTGGGTCCCGTGCGGCTTCTGGTCAACAACGCCGGGGTTTTTGCCCCGACCCGGATCGTGGACGGCAGTTGGGAGGCCATGGATGCCCTGTTCAAGAGCAACCTGCAAGGTCCCCTCTGGCTCTCCCTGCAAGCCGCCGAAAACATGCGCCGTCATGGGGGTGGCCTGATCATCAACATGGCCGATCTGTGGGGTGAACGCCCCCTGGCCGGGCATGCCGCCTATTGCGCTGCCAAGGCGGGTTTGATCATGGCCACCCAGGTTTTGGCACGCGATCTGGCTCCCCGGGTACGGGTCAACGCCATTGCGCCAGGCGGAATTTTACCACCCGATTCACCAACAGATGCCGCTCCCTTCCAAACCCTGCTGCAACACACCCCATTGGCCCACCACGCCAATCCCGATGCGGTTTTGCGAGCCGTTCGATATCTGCTCGCGGCACCCTTCGTGACCGGTGAAATTTTGCATGTGGACGGAGGACGGCGGCTTGTTTGATAACAGCCGTATAAGTCTGTCGCATGGATTCGTCACCTTCGGTCGAATGACCAAGAATCAATTGCCACCGGGCAGGTCACCGGAAAATCAAAAATTCTCCGGCACCTTGCCCATGGTATCGACCCGTGTGGGTAACGGGTTTGGCTTATCATGAGAATGTTGACTGATGATATTTTGTAGCTATCATGAATCACATGAAGATTGAGTTTGATCCCGCCAAGGATTTAGTCAATCGCATGAAGCACGGGGAATCCCTGCGCGAAGCGATTGATCTTGATTGGGAAAAACTCCTTGTCTCCCTGGATTGCCGTCGCGACTATGGAGAGCCGCGCCAGGTTGGCTACGCACCAAAGGATGGAAGGATTTATTGCGTCGTGTTTGTAGACCGTGGAGATACCCGGAGAATCATCAGCCTGCGCAAAGCAAACAAACGGGAGGTCAGGGACTATGTCAGTGCCAGAAACATACATGGGGTTCATACTCCCCACTCCTGAAGAGGAGGAAGCGATCGCCCGTGGCATTGCGGCAGACCCGGATACATACGAGCCAACAACCGAGGAGATCATGGCCATGCGTCCCCTGCGTGACTGGCCAGTTGATCCCGAAATGAAGGTTCTCTTGTCCGTGCGATCCGATTGAACTCAATCGCTTCCCGTAACGTCACCACCAGCGATTCCAGCAGGGATTCACGTGTCATTTCCTGACAATTCACCCCGGAGATTTCTTCGATCCATCCAATCCAGAAGCCATCCACTTGTTTGATAACAGCCGTATAAGTCTGTTGCATGGATTCGTCACCTTCGGTCAAATGACAAAGAATCAATTGCCACCGGGCAGGTCACCGGAAAATCAAAAATTCTCCGGCACCTTGCCCATGGTTCCGGCCCGGGCGGGTGACGGGTTTTGTTCGATGATCAAGGGCGGCTTCAGGCCAATGGGATCGACGGGGGAATTTTTGTCGGCACCTTTGGGTGATTGCAGACCCAACGGATCGGCAGTCAGATCGGGTTTGATATAAACCGGACGGGTCTCCCTGGAGATCATGATTTCCACCCGGGCATTTTGCAAGGGACTGGGGCGCATTTTTTCAGATTTCAAAGGGTGGATTTTCTTGTTCTCAGCCGGTTCGAACTCTGCCATGCCCCGCAGTTGCAGACGATTGGGATCAATCCCCCCTTTGACAGTCATCAGATCAATGACTGCCGCAGCCTTGGCACCCGATATGCCCCAATTGGTGCTGAAGGGTCCTGTCGGGTCGGGAGGCTGGGCATCGGTATGACCCGTCACGCGAATCAGGTTGGGAATGTCGGCAATGGAGGCCGCAATCTGCAACAAAACAATCTCGGTTTCCGGTTGGATTTGCAGCGTACCACTGGTAAAAAGTGCCTGATCATTGATCTGCAACGAAAACCCCTGTTCGGTCTCCATCAATTCCGCATCCCCATTGTCCACCATGGGTCGGGAGAGAACCTCCAGTTTTTCCCGTAGCTTGACCAGAATGATCTGCTGGGAAAATTCGGTGGCAATCAGGGATTCGCCAGAGGGGTCGGCATTGATTTGTTCGACGGTCTGGACCCCAAACGCATTGCGCAGGGAACCTGCTGCCGTCTTGAATTTGACGATATCCAACTGGGCCATGGAGAGCAGCAACACAAAAAAAGTCAACAACAGCGACATCATGTCGCCGAAGGTCATCATGTATGCTGGTGCCCCTTTTTTGCATTTTGGGCAATCGGCCATTGTCCGGATTCCTGTTGATCAAAGATGAGTGTACTGGATCACAGTTCACGCTGTTTGGGTGGCAGCGCGGTCAGCAGGGCCTCCTGCAACAGACGTGGATTGAGGCCTTTCTGGATGCCGAGCATGCCATCGATGATGACCTTGCGCACTTTTTGTTCTTCGGCACTGTAGCTGGAGAGTTTGGTGGCAATGGGCGAGGCAATGAGATTGGCCATCAAGGCACCATAAAACGTGGTGATCAAGGCCACCGCCATGGCCGGACCGATTTTCGATGCATCCTGCATATTGGCGAGCATTTGCACCAGGCCGATCAACGTTCCGATCATGCCAAAGGCCGGGCCGAATTCGGCAACACCCTCCATGAAGGCAATTCCTTTTGCATGGCGTTGTGCCAGAGCATCAACCTCCTTGTTGAGAACATCCGCCAGAAATTCCGGGTCAGCACCATCGACGCAGTAGGTAATGGCCGATTGCAGGAACGGATCACTGGCCTTGACTTTTTCCAGGGCCAGGATGCCATCCTTGCGGGCGATGTTGGCCAAATCCACCAATTGGGAAATGACCTTTTCCAGACTCTGCTCCTTGACCACGAACACCTTGGCGGTGACTGCCGCCACATTGGCGATTTCGCTCAGCTTGTGCCGCACGAACATGGCGCAAACCGTGCCCCCGCATGTGATCAACACACTCGGTATGTCGATAAACATTGCAAAGGTGCCACCAATGAGGATGGCCCAGGAAATCAAGCCAAGACCGGCCAGGAGACCAACGATTGTCGCAACATCCATTTTCAATGATCCTCATTGCATTGAAGTACAAATCAAAAAAAACAGGCCAATTCAATCCTCAATATCAACATAAATATCAAAATCATGATCAAGTATTATTTAATATTATATACGCATATGAATCCTTGAACAATCATATTTTCCGCTTGTTCGATGTTGCTGACCTGGTTTGCAATCCGGTCTTTCTCCTCTTGTCCTGTTCCCTGGAATCTTTCTTTTCTTTCAGTTTTTCAGCCCTGTAACGCCTGATCAGATAGACTGTCAGGAGGAGAGCCACAAGCATCATGAACCCGACAAAACCCCATGCCATGTCCGTATTGTCATGTACCTTGTTTTTAAAGCCTCTGGATGCTGATTCAACGCGACTGGTTTCCATGGTCATTTCCTGAAACGATGGTACCTGGTGTACGGTGGGGCAGAGTCGCAAACTTCCACTCACCCCATGATTGAACATTCATCTTTCTTAAAGGCTGTCCATTAACCCTCGGATAAAAAAATTGGAAAGAAAGACTTTATTGGGGCTCCGCCCCAAACCCCGCCAAGAGGAAGGGCACAGCCCTTCCTCTTGGACCTCCATCCCAGTTTTTCATTCTTTTTTTTTGAAATTAACAAGTTATTAGACAGTCTCTTATGTTTTTTCGCTCTAATTCAATGCACGATAACAGCAACATTATTGAACAGGTGGCTATTGACCAGCAGATGCGCCCCAATGCTGGCTGCGAAGCCCAGGGCCACGACCGGAGTCCATTTCAGATGGGAAAAGAAGGTATATTTTCCCCGGGCCTGTCCCATGAGGGCGACACCGGCGGCGGAGCCGATGGAAAGGAGGCTCCCACCAACCCCGGCGGTCAGGGTCACGAGCAGCCACTGTCCTGCATCCATGGCCGGCATCATGGTCAGGATGGCAAACATGACGGGAATGTTGTCCACAATTGCGGAGAGTACGCCTACGGACACGTTGGCCAGGGTCGGACTCCATTCGACATACAGGGCCTGGGAAACGAGGGCCAGGAAACCCAGGAAACCCAACCCTCCAACACAGAGAACGACCCCATAGAAAAACATCAGGGTATCCCATTCGGCCCGCCCCAATTCACGAAAAATGTCGAAGCGAATATCGCCGATAAATTCGTTGGATTTCAACGGGTGGGAATTTTCCGGATGTTGGCGGCGATAGCGTTCGACGGTCGTTTTCAGGTAAAAGCCCAGAAACTGGATATAGGCCAGACCAAGCATCATGCCGGCTGCCGGGGGAAGATGCAAATATTGGTGAAACGAAACCGAGGTCATGATGGTGAGAAGGAACAGGAAGATGGCTCGTTTGGCACCGCGCCGCATCCGCACGACTTCCTGGCTGGGTGCCGGTCGTTCGTCGGGCACGGAAAAATGCATGATGGCACAGGGAACCAGCCAGTTGACCAATGCCGGGATGAACAAGGCAAAAAAGCCGGCAAAGGGAATGACCCCTTTTTGCCACACCATCAGGGTGGTGATGTCGCCAAAGGGGCTGAACGCGCCTCCGGCATTGGCTGCCACCACGATGTTGATGCAGGAGAGCGCGACAAAGCGGGTATTGTCCTTGCCGACGGCCAGCACCACGGCACACATGAGCAGGGCGGTGGTCATGTTGTCCGCCACCGGTGAAATGAAAAAGGCCAGGACTCCGGTCAACCAGAACAGTTTCCGATAGCCGAAACCGGTCCGAATGAGCCAGGAGCGCAAGGCCTGAAACACCTGCCGCTCATCCAATGTATTGATATAGGTCATTGCAACGAGCAGAAACAGAAACAACTCTGCATAGTCCAGCAGATTGTGGCGCAAGGCTTCCCCGACCACGCCGGGCAGGTTGTGTTCGGCATAGACCCAGGCAATCATGGCCCACATGGCACCCGCCGCCAGCAGGACCGGTTTGGACTTGCGCAGGTGTGTAAACTCTTCTGTCATGACGAACAGATAGGAGACGATGAAAGTCCACAAGGCAAATATGCCCACGCTGTGGTTGGTCAAATCCAGGTGCCTGGTGGCCGCACCGGTCCCCCCTGTGGACGCCCAGGTCAGACCCGGCCATCCCCACAGCGGAACAATCGCTGCGATCCACATGCATAACCTGTTGAACATGATCGCCTCCCGGAGGTTTCGTTCGTTTCGCTTTCGTCGTTATCTTTATCAAATTTTAACATGCTTCATTCTCCAGTCAATGTTTTCTCGTGCCACGTTCGTTCCGGACGTGGCAGCACCGCCCATAATTATTATTATCATCATCCTGAATAATAAATTGAATAAATAAATGATAATAATTCAAGAATGCCATGGAGTTTCCCCGGAAGGTGAGGCGCAACCCTTCTTCCTGGGCTTTCATCCTTGTATTTAATAATTTTTATTTTATTTCCAAATCAAAAATTTACTTAGAGGCTATCCAATAACTTGTTGATTTCAAAAAAACAAATGAAAAACTGGGATGGAGGTCCAGGAGGAAGGGCTGTGCCCTTCCTCCTGGCGGGGTTTGGAGCGGAGCCCCATGCTGTTTTTTTACGCCCCCCTTTTCCCAGGCTTTTTTTGCGCCGTTTGCAAAAAAAGCCCAGGGGGCGGGCCATGGTCTGACTCTTGGCGCGTTGTTCAGCGCCAAGAGTCAGACGTATTGCAGGTTTTTTAAAGAGAAAGCACGCATCGTGGCCGAAAGGATGATCATGGCCTGGAGTAAGAACGGAATTATAATGATGGGATGTATCGTTGCAATCTTTCAACCCAACCCCAGAGATTTCAGCTTGCGGTGCAACGCCGACCGTTCCATGCCCACCGCTTCCGCCGTGCGGGAAATGTTGCCCTGATGGCGGGCCAAGTGTTCCGCCAGATAGTGCCGTTCAAACTCCTCCCTGGCGGTGCGCAGATTGGCGCTGCGCAGGAGCTGCTCCCAGGGAGATTGCACCTCGCGGTCACGCCGCACGATAAAGTCCGGCAAATCCTCGGGACGCAGCACCGGTCCGGGGGCCATGATCAGCAGGCGTTCCACGAGGTTTTTCAACTCCCGGACATTGCCCGGCCAGTGATACTCGGCCAACAGATCGAGTGCTTGTTGGGCAAAACTCCAGTGTGGTGTGACACTCTGGTGCTGACCGATAAAATAGGCCACCAGGGCCGGAATATCCTCGCGCCGCTCCCGCAAGGGAGGAACCCGTAACGGAATCACGTTCAAACGATAGAAAAGGTCGGCCCGAAAGCGGCCCTGGGCAATCAGCTCTTCCAGGTTTTTGTTGGAAGCGGCGATCACCCGGACATCCACCTGGACTTCCCGACTCCCCCCCACCCGCTGGAAACGCTGTTCCTGGAGGATGCGCAATATTTTGGCCTGGGTATTCAGGGCCATGTCGCCAATCTCATCGAGAAAGACCGTGCCCCGATGCCCCTGTTCGAAGCGTCCCACCCGGGGATCCTTCTCTTCGTTCATGCCGCCTGGTTCATATCCGAACAGTTCGCTTTCGATCAGGGTTTCCGGAATGGCCGCCGAATTGACGGTGATGAAGGGACCTTCCGCCCGCTGCGAAAATTTATGGATGCGGCGGGCAGCCACCTCCTTGCCGGTACCATTTTCGCCGGTAATCAAAACCCAGCCGCTGGTCGGAGCCACCCGGCGGATCTGCTGGTCCAACTCCCGCATGATGGGTGTATCGCCGATCATGGGTTGATCCAGGACCACCCGCGCCTTGAGATCGCGATTTTCCCGCACCAGGACCAGCTCCCGGATGGCCCGCTCCAGCAGCAGCAGGACCCGATCCAGGGAGAGGGGTTTTTCAAGAAAATCGTAGGCACCACCCTTGGTGGCCACCACGGCGGTATTGATGGTGCCATGCCCCGACATCATGATGACCGGGGCATCGACATTGGCGGCCAGAATCATCGGGGACGTCGCTCCCGGATGGGTCTCGCCGGCGGCTGATTTTTTCTGCCCCTTGATGCGATCCAACGTTTCGATACCGTCGATGCCATCCATCCAGATATCCAGGAGAATGGCATCCACGAGCTGGCGCGCCAGCAGGCGCAGGGCTTCTTCGCCCGAGGCAGCCTCCAGGACCCGATACTCCTCGTCCTCCAGAATGCCCCGCAAACTGGTGCGGATGGACTCTTCATCGTCCACGATCAGGATGGTGTGACTCATGGTCAACAAACCGTTGGCCCAGACAAGGTTGATGCCGATGTGGGACCATGCATGGACAGTTGAAACTCCACCTGCACCCCCTGCCAGGGAGATTCCCGCAGCCGCAGGGTGCCACCATGATCCTCGATGATTTTCTTGACGATGGCCAGGCCCAGGCCGGTACCCTTTTTCTTGGTGGTGAAATAGGGTTCCCAAACCCGTGACCGGTCTTCCGGGGGAATGCCAATGCCGTTGTCGGCCACCACCACCCTGGCCCATTGGCCATTCTGCGCAAGCGCGGTGGAAATGACAAGTCGGCCAGGTTGGGCGGCATCCCCCTCTTTTTCCTGCCGTTCATGAATCGCCGCCAGGGCGTTGGCGATCAGATTGGTGACCACCTGCTTGATCTGGCCGCGATCATAGGGAAACAGGGTCAGTTCATTTGAAAATTCACTCTTGAAATCAATCGCACGCAACTCTGTATCATGCAGGGTCAACACGTCGCGGATGGTGGCGTTGAGGTCATCGTTTTTCAGATCCGGGCGCGGCATGCGGGCAAAGTTGGAAAATTCATTGACCAGCACGCGCAGCTCCTCGACCTGACTGATGATGACACGGGTTCCTTCGTCCAGGATGCGCCAATCCCGGCGCTCCTGCTCCCCCTCCCGCAGATATTTGCGGCGCAGGCGTTGCGCCCACAATTGAATCGGGGTCAATGGATTCTTGATTTCATGGGCAATCCGGCGTGCCACATCACTCCAGGTCCGGGTCCGTTGCGCCTGCAGAACATCGGTCAAATCATCGAAGGTCAGAATGAACCCGCTCCCTTCATCTTGTTGATTTTCCAGCAGGGTCAGGCGAATCAGCAGGGTCAGATGCCGGTCCGGGGCCTGAATCTGAATCTGGGTGGAGAGCATGTTGCCACCTTCGCTGCCGGGACCCGGGACCCGTTCGGAGCGCATGGGAGCATTTTTCAACAAGGTGCGTACCGGCTCCAACACCTCTCCCGGCAACACCGTCGCATAAGGCTGGCCCATGGCCGCAGCCAGATTCACGCCCAACAGCTCGCCGGCCACAGGATTCATCAAGGTGATTTCATCGAAGCGATTGACGCTGATCACCGCCGAGGAAATATTGCGCAGAATGGCGGCCATGAAGCGCCGCCGCTCTTCCAGCAGGGCATTGGTGGTTTGCAGATCCCGCTGATTTTCCGTCAGCTTCAAGGTCATGGCATTGAAGGCGGCCTGCAAGGTGGCCAGTTCATCGTCACCGGTCACCGGCAGGGTGACGGAGAGATCGCCGGCGGCCACCTTGCGGGTTCCCTCCACGAGTTCGGTGATCGGATCGGTTATCTCTCCGGCCATTCGGAACCCGGACCACATGGCCGCCAGCAACAACAACAACGTCATCAATGCCAGGGTCAGGGCATGGCTGTTTTTGAGCAGTCCATGGGCGGCCCGCAACTGGTTGTAATCGACATAGGCGGCTTCGATCACCTCCATCTGGCCGAGAATCTGCCGGTCGATCCAGCGACCGGTGGAGAGATAGACATCCCCTCCCAGATAGACAAAGGCCCGCACGCGCGTTCCAGTGTCATTGCTCACCAAAAGTGCCCGGGTTGAACCGTCGCGCAGCGTTGTCAGACCCGGAAGAGGATCTGGAGGCAGGTCCCCCGCATGACTGATGCGGGTGCCATTGCTGCGCTGGATGACGATTTCATCCAGACCACGCGCCAACCGTTCCAGCTCCAGGGCCGCCCGGGTCGCATCCTGGTCCTGCAAGGCGACGCTGGAGGTGATGATCCGGTTTCTGGCAATATCCTCGGCGTCGTGGCGGATGGTCCGTTGGCTCTCCTGATAGTATGAACGGGCCACTTCCAGGGAGTGGGCCAGTGCCTGGGTGATCCGGTCGGAAAACCAGGAATCCACCCCGCGATTGAGCAGCTCCAGGGACAAAATCGCCACCACCACCGTCGGCACGAGCGACAAGGCCACAAACATGGCCACCATGCGGGTGCGCAGTTGCGACCCGGCCCGTTGTTGCCGCCGGTCCAGCCAGAGCCGGGAGAGGTTGCGCACCACCAAAAATCCCAGCGCCAGCAACAAAAACAGATTGATATACAAAAGTATCAAAAATGCCAGGCTGTAGTTGCCCCCGGCTGCCGTCTGCACCTGCAAGCCCAGGCCCGTGGTCAGGGTGGTTGCCACCACCAAAAACAAAAACAGCGTGGCCAGCCAACCCCGTTTTGAACGGGTTGCCCACGCCGCCCATCTGACCCACCGCCAGTTGCTCATGAATGACGAAATTCCGTCACAAGACGATAATCCACCGGTCGCCAAAAGGTGAACAACCGGTTCAAAAAACGCAAGGGACGCGATATGCCTTCCCGCTCCAATTCAAAATGGGTCTCCAGGAGATAGCGTCGCCCCGGAAGCAAAAAATGGGTGGTCGCCCCGGTTTTACGTTCTTCCAGAAGAATGTTGCGCGGATGTCCCAAAAATTGCAGGGCTTCGTCGTCGTCGTCGGTGTAATAGGTCTGTCCCCGGGTGATTTCCTGCATTTCATACCGTTGCGTGATCAGATGGTAACGCAGACGGCGCTTCAGTTTCAAGCGCGACACCTCCCGATCCGGCAGGAGGGTACGCACTTCCAGCAATCGAAAACGATAGGCCGCCAGGATCGGCTCCCCCTGTTTCAAGAGTTCCAGCGCCTCGCGCTGAAACGCCGGCGTCAGGGTTGCCTGGGCATACAGATTGTTCCCCTGCATGGAAGCCACCACCTCCCGCAGGGGATTGGGAGGTGGGGCATGTTCCGTCTGACAAGCCGTCAGGAAAAACAACAACAGCAACCCGAGACCATACTGAACCATCCGCAGCAGCAACCCACGGCCACACCGATGCAGTGGATGGCCTTGATCATCGTTTTCACCAGTCCCCTGCCCATGGCCGAAATGACGATCAAGGCCCAACAGATGCATCCATTCGGAAAAACCAAGCCGTCTCTCCCCATTTCCGGGGAAAAACCAAACCGACCGACTCATCAATTCGGAAAAGCCACGGCGGGTTCTCCCACTCCCAGCGAATAGGGATGGAAGGTTGGGACGGGAAGATCGAACGACTCCCCCTCGACAAACTCCCAGGCTCCAGATTGGGACAACAATTTGTGGAGCAGCATGTTGTTCATCGTATGGCCGGAGCGGATTCCCTCGAACTGGCCCAGGATGGGGTGACCCAGCAGATAGAGATCACCGAGGGCATCCATGATTTTATGGCGGGCAAACTCGTCTTCATAGCGCAGACCGCCATCGTTGAGAATGCGAAAATCCCCGATGGCAATGGCATTGTCCAGGGAGGCTCCCCGGGCCAGACCATTGGACTGCAACTTTTCCACTTCCTTGAGAAAGCCGAAGGTACGCGCCCGACTCACCTCTTTGACGAAGGAGGTTTCGGTAATTTCCAGATCCACGCTCTGTTCGGTCAGCAGGGGGTGGTCGAAATCGATCATGAAGCTGACCTGGAACCCGTCTCCGGGATAGAAGGCGGCCCGTTTGTCCCGATCTTCGACGATCACCGGTTTCCTGACACGGATCCATTTTCTTGACACGCGCTGTTCCACGACCCCCGCGCACTGGATCAGAAAAACAAACGGGGCGGCGCTGCCATCCATGATGGGCACTTCGCGGGTGTCCAGATCGATGTAGGCATTGTCCACGCCCAACCCGGCGAAGGCGGCCAGGAGGTGTTCCACCGTGGAGACCTGCACCCCGTCATCATTGGCGAGCGTGGTGCAAAGGCGCGTATCGATGACATTTTCGACCCGGGCCGGGATCAAGGCGTTCCGGCAGTCCGTGCGACGAAAAACGATACCGGTATTTTCAGGGGCCGGTCGCAGCGACAGGTAGGTCTTTTCGCCGCCATGCAGGCCAATACCGGTACAACGAATCGTGTTTTTTAAAGTTCTTTGCAAGTACATGAAAAAGCACCCTGGATTCCGTTCCGACCCCCTCTGTGGGGCCTCCATGACAACCTTGCCTGGAGTATGGAAAAAATATGCCAAATTCTAAAACCGGGCAAATATCTTTCTGCCATTCGAGGTTGGTCACAACGGTCCTGCCGGCTCCCTGAACGCTTTCGGACGACCCGAGGGTCGTCCGAAGCCTGTTTTCCGTGCTGATCAGTCAATTTGTCGGCGCAGGAAGGTCGGGGTATCCAGGACATCGGCATTGACCGGGGCGAACTCTTCCAGGTCGGCGCGTCGCCTGGGACGACGGTTGGACTTGCTCATGGCTTCAGCCGGGGTTGCAGCATCCATCTCTTTTTCCGGCTGGGCAGAGGCAACCTGCCGGAAATTTTTTTGCTGACCGACTTGTTGCGGGGCGGGCTTTTCACGGCTGTCACGGCTGTCACGGCTGGGGAAGGCCATTTTTTCGGCGCTGCCGATGCCTGTTGCCACCACGGTGACGCGGACCGAATCTTCCATGGCTTCGTCGAGAACGGCACCGAAGACAATGATGGCATCTTCATGGGCCATGTCCCGGACCACGGTGGCAGCTTCGTCCACTTCCTGGAGGGCCAGATTGTAGCCACCGGTAATGTTGATCAGGACCCCGCGGGCACCGTGGATGGAGACATCGTCGAGCAGCGGACTGGAGATGGCCTGGGTGGCGGCGTCGAGGGCGCGGGTATCGCCGGAGGCTTCGGCGGCTCCCATCATGGCCTGGCCCATTTCGTCCATCACGGTGCGCACATCGGCAAAATCGACATTGATCAGGCCGGGAATGGTGATCAGATCGGTGATGCCGCGCACGGCCTGGTGCAGGATGTCATCCGCCTTGCGGAACGCTTCCAGGATGGTGGTATTTTTTCCCACCACGCCCAGGAGTTTCTGGTTGGGGATGGTGATGACCGTATCGACGTGTTTGCGCAGTTCGGCCAAGCCTTCTTCGGCGAATTTCATGCGGCGTTTGCCTTCGAAGCCGAAGGGTTTGGTCACCACGGCCACGGTCAGGATCTGCATTTCCTTGGCAATCTTGGCGATGATGGGGGCCGCGCCGGTTCCGGTACCGCCACCCATGCCGGCAGTGATGAACACCATGTCGGCCCCGTGCAGGGCTTCCTGGATGCGTTCCCGGCTCTCTTCGGCGGCCCGCATGCCCATATCGGGTTTGGCTCCGGCCCCGAGACCCCGGGTCACCCCTTCGCCGATCTGGATGCGGATGGGAGCCAGATTCCGGGTCAGGGCCTGCGCGTCGGTATTGGCAACGATGAACTCCACCTTGTCCAACTGGGACTGGATCATGTTGTTGATGGCATTGCCACCGCCTCCGCCAACGCCGACGACCTTGATCCGCGCTCCTTTTGTTTCATCGTTCTGCTCAAATTCGATGCTCATGGGACCCCCTCAATAGCCTGAAAATTTCGGGCATCATACCTCAAAAAATTTCTCCAAACCACTCTCGCATGCGATGCATCACCTTGCGGACACCTCCGGTCTCCTCCGGGATAAAACGTGTGGGGCGGTCCCGGTCGAAGCGGGTGGCGAACTGCACCAGGCCCACAGCCGTGGAGTATATCGGACTGTTGACGACATCCGTCAATCCACCCACTCCCTGTGGGGATCCCCGGCGAACCGGCTTCTGAAAAACATCCTCGGCCAGCTCGGCCATTCCTTCCATGATAGCCGAACCGCCGGTCAAGACAATGCCTGCTGCGATCTGTTCCTCGAAACCGGAGCGGGCAATTTCGCGCTTGACCAGGGTGAACAGCTCTTCCACACGCGGCTCAATGATTTCCGCCAGGATGTGCCGCGCCAGGGTACGGGGTTTGCGGTCGCCGATACTGGGAACTTCGATGATCTCTTCCGCGTTGACCAGGGAAGAGAGAGCCGCTCCATAGGTTTTCTTGAGCTGTTCGGCCTCCCGGGTCGGGGTACGCAGACCAACGGCAATATCGTTGGTGATATGATCGCCACCGATCGCCAATACGGCAGTATGCTTGATATGACCTTCCGCAAAGATGGCAATATCCGTGGTACCGCCGCCAATGTCAAGCAGGCAGACGCCCAACTCCTTTTCGTCCGAGGTCAGGACGGCCTCGGCGGAGGCCAACTGTTCGAGGATGATGTTGCCCACATCCAGTCCGCAACGGTTGGCGCATTTGATGATGTTGTGGGCCGAGGAAACTGCGCCGGTGATGATGTGAACGTTGGCTTCCAGACGAACTCCCGACATGCCCAGAGGTTCCTTGATGCCATCCTGGCCATCCAGGATGAACTCCTGGGGAATGGTATGGAGAATTTCTCGATCCTGGGAAATGGGTTGTGCCCGGGCGGCATCCAGAACCCTTTGGATATCGCTGGCGGTCACCTCCCCTTCCTTGGTGGCCACCACGCCGTGAGAGTTGCCGCTCTTGATGTGGCTGCCGGCGATGCCGGTGTAGACCATGTTGATCTCCACCCCGGCCATCATTTCCGCTTCTTCCACGGCCATGCGCATGCTTTCGACCGTGGAGTCGATGTCGATCACCACCCCCTTGCGCAACCCCCGGGAGGGGTGGGTGCCGATACCGATGATATCCAGGCGTCCATCCTGTTGCTGATCGGCGACGATGCAGCAGATCTTGGTGGTTCCAATATCAAGGCCAATAATAAGATTTTGATCCTGTTTCGCCATATTGCTTCCGAATCATCCTGATCGTTTGAGGCCTGGCAGGGACCATGCTCACCCTTGAAACAGGCTCTCTTCCCTGGCTGCGACGTGAGATCTTTTCCTTAAAGCTGCTTTTCGGGGGGCATGGGGCGCACTGCCACCAGGCCCGACACGCGCATATCCACTTGCCGGATACGGCGATCCAGGACCCGATACCGGTCCTGAAGCTGTCTCAACAGGTTCATCTCTGCCTCCGTGCGCTGTGAAAACAGGATTCTGACACCTTTCTTCGTATACACGATCCAGCGGTCACCGGGAATGCTGATCGCTTCCGACAGTTGCTCCCGCAACCAGGAGTGTTTTCCCAAAAGGTTCATGAGTGAGACCACTGTTTCCGGCTCCAAAACCGACTCCTTGCGAAACACCACCGGCATCCGCAGGGGATCTCCCTTTTCCAGGAGCTTGATTGGTTTGCCATATTCATCCAGCAGGGTCAACTGCTCCCCCTGCCGCCCCATGCAGACCGCCACTTTTTCAATCATGGCAATGGACAAAATACCCGGATAGACCCGTTCGACACGTACCTTCCGAATCCAGGGCAGGGCTGCCATGCGTTCCATGACCTGGCGCGGATTGATCAACAACAAATTGGTTCCCTGCACAATCCCGATGTCGCGCAGGGCGTTCAGGATGGCTTTCTCATCCGTATGCACCCGACCCAACAAGCGGATTTCCTGCAACTGAAAATGCCCGGGCTGACGGGCTTCACGCCACCCCAGTGACACCCCTCCTGCAATCAACAAGGCCAGTAGGAAAATCAGTAAACGGGACCACATGACTTCAATGCAGCACTTCGCAATATTCGTGCCACAAGTTGATCGAAACTCATTCCCATGGCAGCGGCAGCCTTGGGAGCCAAACTGAGTTCGGTCATACCCGGCACGGTGTTGATCTCAAGGACCCAGGGTAATTCATCACGATCCAGCATGATATCGACCCTGGCCAAACCACAACATCCAGCCACCCGATAGGCCGCCAGAGCGGCATCTCGCGCCCGTTCCAAAGCCAGCGCCGAAACATTTTGCGGGGGGATCCGGTACTCTGTCCGACCTGCCGTATATTTGTTTGTATAATCGTAGAAACCACTGACCGGATGAATTTCGATGGGGGGCAGCGGCTGGTCATCGAGGATGGAGATGGTCAACTCCTTGCCGACGATGGCCGTTTCCACCAGAATGCGGGCCACGCCGTCGGCGGGCAGATCGTCGGTTTTGGCGGCTTGCAGCAAGGCTCCCGCCAGTTGTGACCGTTCCGTCACGCGCGTGACGCCGACGCTGGAGCCGGAGTTGGCCGGTTTGACATACCAGGGAGGCGTGGATTTGACCCGGGCGGCAGCGGCTTCCGGGTCTCCGCCGCTTGCGGTCAGAATGATCTCTTCTCCCGGGGGTGTCGGCACACCGGCGTCACGGAACAGACACTTGGTCAAACTTTTGTTCATGCACACCGCCGACGCCGCCACACCGGAGCCGCTGTAGGGGATCCCCATCACTTCCAGGAGTCCCTGGACCGTGCCATCTTCCCCCAGAGGGCCGTGCAGGGCCAGGACTGCGACCTGGATGCCTTCCCGAACCAGGAGCGTGGCCAGATCCCGTCCCGCATCAATCGCCACGACCCGATGACCGAGGCGTTCGAGGGCGGCGGTCATGGCGCGCCCGCTCCGCAGGCTGACCTCCCGTTCCGCCGAAATCCCCCCCATCAACACACCGATTTTTCGACCTTGCCATTCCATGTTCATTTTATTTCAACCCGAAAGTTGCTTCCCTGCGCCTTTGTGGTCCGGATGCCATAAGGTAGGGGTTTCGCTTCTTCCGCGCAAGTCATTCTTCTCATCCGTCGCTCTTTTTCACCACGGCGGTGATGTCCCATCCGGGGAGAGGACGCACACTTCCGGTTTCAACTCTATCCCACTGTCATGCAATACTTTTTCCCGAATCGTTTCCATCAATGTCAAAACATCCCGACTCCGGGCACCCCCACGATTAAGGATGAAATTACAGTGTTTTTCCGCCACCTGTGCCTGGCCCTGCCACACGCCCCGCAATCCGGCGGCTTCGATCAGGCGCCAGGCGGCAGGCCCCCGCGGGGGATTGCAAAACACGCTGCCTGCCGAGGGGTGATTCAGGGGTTGGCTGGCGATGCGGCGGTGATTGAAATCCTGCATGGTCCGCCGAATGATGGCCGGATCTTCCGATTGCAACCGAAACCGTCCCGACAAAAAAATGCTCCCGGCAGCAAGATTGGTATGTCGATAGGACATGCCGAGTTCCCGGGGCGTCTGTTCCTGTTCCTGACCGGTCGGCGTCAAAATCCGTGCAGACAAAAGAATTTTGCTCATGTCGCCACCGTAGGCACCGGCATTCATCCGCAGGGCACCCCCCACGCTCCCGGGAATGCCGGAGAGAAATTCCGCACCTGTCAGGCCCTGGTGGCGGGCAAAGTGGGCCAGGGCGCGGGTGGAAACGCCGGCCTCGGCCTCGATGGTCACCGCATCCACCAAATGCAGCCGGTTCAGGCCGGCAGTCAGATTCAAGACAACCCCATGGAAACCGGCATCATCGACCAGGACGTTACTGCCTCCGCCCAGAACCAGCCAGGGCACCTTGCCGGCCAGACGCTGCACCAACTGGGCAATTTCCAAAGTTGTCACGGGAAACACCATCCAGCGAGCCGGACCGCCCAGTCGCCAGGTGGTGTGGGGGGTCAGGGAAACCTGCTCGGCCACAGGCCGGGTCAGAACCGGAAAATCGGGCGTCGTCACCTCCATCATCTCAAGTCAGCGAACCGGCGTAGGCGCGTGCCCGCTGGGATATGTTGCCGGCTCCCAGAAACAGGACAATATCACCCGGTACCAGATGCGCCGTCAGGTCGGCAATCCAGGCGCTGCCGCCGGGCAGGGGGGCGGTCCGGGTCCGGCTTTGTTCGCGGATGGCCGTCATCAGGATTTCCTGACCCCGCTCGCCCAGGGGGGGATCCTCGGGCGGCGTCTCGCCAGCCGGATAAATGTGATCCACCAGCACGAGGTCGGTCTCCCCAAAGCTGGCGGCAAATGCCTGAAAGTGATCCCGGACCCGGGTATAACGATGCGGCTGAAACGCCACCACGAGACGCCGTTCCCGGCCAAACCCGGCCCGCACGGCGGCCAGTGTGGCCTGAATTTCCACCGGATGGTGACCATAATCGTCGATCACCACCCGCTCCGGGGTGTTCAGCAGCAGGTCAAAGCGGCGCTGCACCCCCTTGAAGCCGGCCAGGGTGTGAGTCACCGTAGCCCAGGGTATGTCCAGTTCCCGGGCCACGGCAATGGCAGCCAGGGTATTGGTCACGTTGTGCAATCCGGGCAGCGAGAGGGAGACCCATCCCCAATCGACCGGTGCGGCCTGCGGATCGGCGGTCACCTCGACCCGGAACCGGGTACGGATCCCTTCCTGCACGACCTCCACCGCCCGAATGTCCGCCCCCTCTGACAAGCCGTAGGTGACAACCCGCTTGTCGCCCAGATCCGGCAGCATGGCTTTGACCTCGGGGTGGTCCCGGCACAGGATGATCAAACCATAAAAAGGCACCTTGGCCACAAATTCCCGAAAAGCCCGGCGCACGGCATCGAAGTGGCCATAGTGTTCCATGTGTTCCGGATCCATGTTGGTCACCACGGCCATGGTGGGAAACAGCTTCAGGAAGGAGCCGTCCGACTCATCCGCCTCGGTGACCAGAAAATCGCCCCGTCCCAGATGGGCATTGCTTCCCAGGGATTTGACGATGCCGCCATTGACCACGGTCGGATCCATGCCGGCCTCGCCCAGCAGCGTGGCGATCAGGGAGGTCGTCGTGGTTTTGCCATGGGTTCCGGCAATGGCGATGCTGTATTTGAACCGCATCAGCTCGGCGAGCATTTCCGCCCGGGGCACGACCGGAATGCGGCGGCGGCGGGCGGCCACCATTTCGGGATTGTCCGCCGTGACCGCCGACGAATACACCACGGCATGGGCCTCGCCCACCTGGTGGGCCGCATGACCGATCTGGATGTTCGCTCCCAGACGGCGCAGACGCACAACATTGGCATTTTCCGCCACATCCGAGCCGGAGATCACATACCCCAGATTGATGAGGACCTCGGCAATGCCGCTCATGCCGATGCCGCCGATACCCACAAAATGCAAACGATTGATTTTTTCGTACATGATCCGTAAACCGCATCCATTCGGTGTCAAGAGTGGGAGAGGGATTTCGGTGCCAGGGTCGGGACAGAAGGGTTATTGCAGTGCCCGTTCCACTGCCTCCACAACAACCGGAGCCTGAAGTTCCCAGCAATAACGGGATTTGGCCAGTTCCAGAGCCGCCTTCCTGCCAGCGGCCAAGCGTAACGGATTGCCTGCCAATTCATCAAGTGCTGCCGCCAGGTGGCGGGCATCGCCGGATGGCACCAGAATGCCGGCCTCGGGATGGTCACCCAGAATCTCCCTCTGCCCCCGGGTATCCGTGGCCACAATAAACAATCCCGCCAGCAAATACTGGAACAATTTATTCGTGACGGTCAAATCCCGACTCGGAATGACCGTGTCATCCAGGGACAGCCCCACATCGTGTTCGGCAATGCGCGACAACAAATCCCGGTTCGGGACCAGGGGGTGGACAAAAACCCGTTCCCGCCAGACAGGAGACAGTTGCCGGGCCAGCCACGCCCGAGAGCCTGGCGAATCCTGGGCACGCAGGTGAATTTCGACCGGAATGCGCATATGCGGCAGGGCCGCAAAAAGAAACTCCAGACCGCGACCCGGACCCAGAGTCTGGGAAAACCAGTGCAGGGAGACCCTCTGCCGCCCCGGGGGTCGATCCAGGGCGAGGGTATCCAGCGTTTCCCGATCCGCCCAGGGAAATACATTGTAGACCACCTGCGGCGCGGGTGTCTCATAACGTTCCGCCAGACTGGCCGCCAGGGCATGGGACGTGGTCAGGGCATAACGACAATTCCGCAAGGCATCCTGTTCCAGCCGCCGCAAAAAGGTCAGTGGGCGACTCTGCCGCATGGCCGCAGTCAAATCCTCGGAAAACCAATCCTCGAAATCCACTCCCACCCGCAGACCGGCCTGCCGGAGTTGTTCTCCGACCCACAACCCTCCTTCGGCATGCACGATGGTCAAATCCGCCCGGCGGGCCAGGGCGGCCCGCAACAGATGGTGTACTCCGTATCCAAGCAGGGCGGGCGTCACCCGGCCCCGGCGTTGATACAGTTCCCTGGCCCAGCGGGACTGGAGACGCACCCCAATATTTTTGACCTTGCCTCGCCAGCCCTGGGGTCGAAAATCCAATGCCGGCTGAAAATGCCAGATTCCCTCTTGCATCAGCAAGGCATCCCGCTCCACCCAGGCCTGGCTGGACCAGACACCCAGGATCTCCACGTCATGACCGGCGGCCAGCAGGGCCATGGCCTCTTTTTGTGGTCGGGGTGCCGAAGCAAGATGGGCACCGATCAGAATCAAGATTCTGGCCATGAATCCAAACAATCAATGTACAAAAAAATAAACGAAAAACTGGGATGGAGGTCCAGGAGGAAGGGCTGTGCCCTTCCTCCTGGCGGGGTTTGGGGCGGAGCCCCAACAAAATCTTTCATATCAAATCCTTTTTTTGGAAAGGTTCTGAATTTTTGGAAGGGTTCTGAATTTTTGGAAAGGTTCTGAATTTTTGGAAGGGTTCTGAATGGTGACTCATCATGGATGAAAGATCGATCATGGACCCGGCTGGACAGGATGCCCGGATTTCAACCGTTCCAGCATGGCAACGGCTGGCGGGAAACCACTTTGTCCGGAGCGATCCAACCAGCGCATGGCCTCCTCGCGGTTGGCCAGATGGGGTGAAGCGGTCAACAGGAGCAGGCCCAGATTGTATTGGGCCGGTGCCAGACCTTTTTCCGCTGCCTGTCGCAAATGGTCCATGGATTTTTGTTCATCCCTGGCAACGCCCTGACCGGAACGATAAATCCGTCCCAGAATCAGATGGGCATCGGCAGATCCCTGGGCAGCGGCTTTTTCCAGCCAATTGCGTGCCTGCACCGGATCGGCGGGAGTTCCCCGGCCATCCAGCAGGGCCAGGGCCAGCCAGAAGGCGCTTTCGCCATCCCCTTTTTCCGCCCCGCGTCGCCACCAGGTGACGGCCTCGGCCAGATTTTCCGCAGAGGGTTTATCCCTGCCGGGCAGTTGCGACAACAATTGCGCCAGATTGTTCATGGCGGGAGTATAGCCGGCAGTGGCGGCCCGCTGGTACCACACCCGCGCCTGGGAGGGGGGAAGCAGGGAAGCCAGATTGTGCATGGCCGGGGCAAATCCCTGCTCGGCGGAGCGGGCAAACCAGATTTGCGCCACATCCGGATCCTGGTTCACGCCCCGCCCCCGTTGATAAAACACCCCCAGATTGTACTGGGCTTCCGGGCGACCGGCCTCGGCAGCCAGGGTGTAATGGTGCAGCGCCTTCTGTAAATCCCGTGGCAAAACAGCCCCGTTTTCCCACAACGTTCCCATGACGAAATGGGCCGCCGGGTCATTTTTCTCCTCGGCCAGGGGTTGGCAGGTTGCCCGTGCCCTCTCCATCTCCTGGGATAAAAAATAGGCCAGACAGACCCGGGATTCCTGTTGTTCGGCCCAGAGCGTGCCAAACCAACCCATCCCCGCCAACAGGATCCACAAGCCCCATCCGTCAAAATATTTCCGCACCATGGTGACTCCTCCCCTTCGGAAGGCTACGGCATGCAACCTCTGCGCCTCAAGGCAACCACTCTCAATCCCCAGCGCCACAAGGCAAACACTTCAGATATCTATTAACCCTCGAATAAAAAAAATTGGAAAGGAAGATTTTATTGGGGCTCCGCCCCAAACCCCGCCAAGAGGAAGGGCAGAGCCGCTTCCTCCTGGACCTCCATCCCAGTTTTTCATTCGTTTTTTTGAAATCAAGATATTGTTAGACAGCCTCTCAGATCCATGGTCGGTTTGCACATGCGGTTGCCCTGGCGAAAAGGTTGACCCGGCACAAAAATGGGTTACAATGGGACGCGAGGGTTGGAAAATCACGTCCAGGCGGGTGTCGTCTAATGGTAGGGCCTAAGCTTCCCAAGCTTAAGGCGGGGGTTCGATTCCCCTCACCCGCTCCATCTCCATCATGACACAGTAACCTGGCAGGGCCAACATTTTCGTCATGCAACCCCTGCTTCATCTTGATCGGGTGGTCATGCCACCACCCCTGGGAAGATCGCCCCTGACCCTCTCGATCCAGCCTGGCGAACGGTGGGCATTTCTGGGTCCGGAAGCGTGCGGCAAGAGTACCCTGCTGCGTCTTCTGGCCGGTCTGCAAGCACCCGCCGCCGGGGTGATCCGTCTGGAAAACAAACCGCTGCCGCAGTGGTCCGATCAGGAACGCTCCCGTCTCCTGGGAGTCCTGTTTCAGGACCCCGAACCCCGTTTTTTGACCCAACAGGTCTGGGAAGAGGTGGCCCTGGTCCCGGCCAGTCGCGGCATGACGGGTTCGCAGCTTGACCGGCATTGTCACGCGGCCCTGCTTCAGGCCGGGTTGTCGCCAGCCCTGGCCCGACGCTCCCCGGATACCTTGTCGGCCTCTCAATGTGCCCGGCTGGCACTTGCTGCCGTCCTGGCCGCCACGCCGCGCCTCCTCCTGGCCGATGAACCCGGTCGTGATCTTGCCCCGGATGGTGAACTTGCCCTGGCCGCCACCTTGCAAAATTTGACCCATTCCGGAACCACCACCGTCATCTTCACCAGCCATCCGATCCGCGCCCAGCGTTTTGCCAGCACCATCATTCCCCTGGATCCGCCCGCGTGACCGCATCCCCTCTGTCACAATCCAACCCCGAAAGAGCTACGTCCATGTTCAAATCCATCCTGTTGCCTCTGTTGTTGTGTATGGCCCTTCTGGCTGCATCCACCGTTGAAGCCGGTCGCAAAAAAAGCAAAGGCGACGACGATATCATCGATCTCAACGCCGTGACCTGTGGCGAGTTTGTGGAAGAGTTGCAACAAAAAGACAACGTGGAAAATGTCACCTTCATGATCATGTGGATTTATGGTTATCTGGGAGGACTCTCCGAGGCGACCAGGATCGACATGAATGAATTTGGCAAACTCACCGAAAAACTGGGCGAGTATTGTGCAAAAAATCCAAAAACCAATCTGCTGAAAGCCGCCAAGAAATCAAGTCCCTACTGATCTGCTGAAAGCTGCAAAAAAAGCAGGCCCCTACGATGATGAGGCATGAAGGGGAGGTGTTCCCGTGACCACTCTCGAAAACATCACCAGGCATGCTGTCCGCCTGCCGGAAGCCTTGCAAATCGAGTTGTTGCATTACGCCTTGTATCTCGAACAGCGGTTTGCCAGGACCGGTCAACCCATCGAGATTCCATCTGAAGAACGGCAACGTTTGTTGGCAGAATCATTGGAAGCCGCCGCACGCTTGAATCCGTTCCAGGAAATTTCCGATCCCGTGGCATGGCAACGCGAAATCCGGCAGGACCGCTCCCGGGCAACGCCTTGATCGCTGCAACCGCATTGGAACACCAGCAGACATTGGCAACCGCGAACGTCGATGATTTTCGTTGGATCGAAGGGTTGACTGTGTTCAACCCACTGAAGACGTTTTCGTAAATAATAATTGTTGGCTCAATACAGATTCCGGTTAAACCATATTTTGGCAAAATCAGCTTCAGCCTTGTTCATCAGACGAAGAACGAGCGGGCCAATGGTTTTACCTTGCGACTGTCGAAATTTTCGGGTCGCGGGTGTGGTTGCCGCCCAGCCTGTGCTATCATGAATCCATGAATCAACAAGGACCCTCAATCATCAGCCGATTGTTGTCTGACGCCGAAGAGATTCTTCTGGGCAAGGGGCGACAGATCCGTCTGGCCATGGCCTGTCTGCTCGCCGGGGGGCACCTGCTGATCGAGGATCGCCCAGGGGTGGGCAAGACCACCCTGGCCCTGACCCTGGCCCGTCTGCTGGGCCTGGGGTTTCAGCGGATACAGTTCACGAGTGATCTCCTGCCGGCTGATCTCCTGGGTGTCTCCGTGTTGGCGCGGGAGAGCGGCCAGTTTCGTTGGCATCCGGGACCGGTTTTCACCCCGCTCCTTCTCGCCGACGAAATCAACCGGGGCATGCCCAAGGTCCAGAGTGCCTTGCTGGAAGCCATGGAGGAAGGTCAGGTAACCGTGGAGGGGGAGACAAGACCCCTGCCCAGACCCTTTTTTGTCATTGCCACGCAAAATCCCCTGGAACATGCAGGCACCTTTCCCCTCCCCGACTCGCAGCTCGACCGGTTTCTCATCTGCCTGGATCTGGGCCTGCCGGATCCCAGGGCCGAACGGACACTCCTGGAAGGGGAGTCCCGCCGTCACCTGCTCGGGCGTTTGCAGCCACGCATGGATCCGGCAACCGTGCTGGAGTTGCAGATCGCGGCGGCCCGTGTGCATGCAGCCCCCCCGCTCCTGGATTACATCCAGAATCTCCTCGCCTTTTCCCGCCACTCTACCGATTTTCGGGAGGGAGGCCTGTCGCCACGGGCCGGTCTGGGTTTGTTGGCTGCGGCCCGGGCGTGGGCCTTCATGGCCGAACGACCCCATCTCCTGCCCGAAGATGTCCAGGCAGTCCTGCCGGGCATCGTGGGACACCGCCTGCGGCTCCATACCCGGGCCGGAATGGATGTCGGCAGGCATCTCCTGACTTCGGTTCCGGTGCCCTGATATGAATGTCGGCAGACATCTCCCGACTTCGGTTCCGGTACCCTGATCATGCCAGATGACATTCTCCAGTCTCGCTGTCCATTGCCGACGCTCCTGGATGGGCACCGTTTCCAGGTGGCCCCCGACTGGTTCGGCATCGGCATCCTGCTCGTCATCCTGGTCGTGGCCCTGCAAACCGGCTTGAACCTGGCCCTGGGATTGGTCGCCCTGTTGCTCGGGGTCTCCCTGGTGTCGATTCTCCATGCCTGGCGCAACCTGGCCGGCATTCGGGCCGTGCCCTTGCACCCGGCAGCCGTGTTTGCCGGTGAAACAGCATGTTTTCCCGTGCAACTGGCAGCCACCGGCCAGGATGCGCGATGGGCCATCCGGGTACGGACCGACACCAAAACAGCCACCTCCTCTCCAGAAACGGTGCATGTGCCGCCAGTCGGCCAGGTGATCCAGGAAATTCATCTCCCAACTACCCGGCGGGGTTGGCTGGCATTGACCGGGGTCTGGATCGAAACCGATTATCCTTTGGGATTGGCCAGGGTGCGAACGCCCCTGGATGGCACATGGCAATGTCTCGTCTATCCACAACCGGAGCAGGCGTCGTTGCCGTTACCGGTGGAACCGGGCGGCAGTATCGGCCAGGGGCAGGGATCGGGCGAGGATGATCTGGCCGATTTGCGCCTGTACCACCCCGGAGACCCCCTCCATAAAATTCATTGGAAATCCTCGGCCAAACGGGATGAACTGCTGGTACGGGAATTTTCCGGCCATGGTGAACCGGTGGTGTGGTTGCAATGGGAACGTCTGGCCATGCTGGACGATGAGGCCCGTCTTTCCCGCTTGTGTCGCTGGGTTTTGGATGCCGATGCCATGGGGGTCACTTTCGGGTTGAGGGTGCCGGGAGTGACCATCGCCCCGGCGCGTGGGGATGCGCATTGTGTCCAATGTCTGACGGCGTTGGCGCTGCATGATGTGGAACGCCTGTGCAATCCATGACTGCCCTGCTGCCTCTTCTCTGCCTGGAATTACTGCTGGCAACAGGACCGGGATACCTGCACCTGCCCTGGAGCGCGGCCCTGTTGGCCTGGGGAATCACGATCTTCTCCCTGACAATCATCCTCCATGGACATGCCCACCCTGAACGTCGCCGCCCGCCCAATCGCCCCACACTTGCAGGCCTGTTGATCCTGGCCTCCCTGTTGATCGTGCTGGCCAGGGAGAATGTCCCACTGCTCGATCTGGGCAGCAGTTTTCTGGGTGTCATCCTCTTCATCAAACTCCTGGAACTGAACTCCCGACAAGAAGCCAAGGGACTTTTGCTGGTCAGTCTGTTGCCGGCCCTGGCCGAATGCCATCACGATCAATCCTTCCTGGTGGGTTTGCGCCTGTTTGTGGTCGTGTTGCTTGTGATCGGTTTGCTCCTCTCCCTGACCCTGCAATCCGGTGAGATGCCCGCCCCCCCCCTGCTCACCGGAAAATGGTCCATCCCATGGGTCAATAGATCTCCCCGGCTGCGCCAGATCGGCATTCTGCTTCTCCAGGCCTTTCCCCTGGCCACGGTTCTTTTTTTGCTGTTGCCGCGCCCCCAGGGTGACCGGGAACTGTCACACTCCTTGCGCCAGATCATCTATGGCACGGATGGTCCCCAATTTGGCGGCGATGCCCCCGGCAGTTTGTCCCAGGCTGGGGGCATGCCTTTCCTGGGCGACAAGCCGGTCTCCGGAATGTTGCAGGATCTCGCCTCCTGGGTGAAAACCCTGTGGAATGCCTTCATCGATTATGGTGCCTTGGAGCAGCAGGAGATGTGGCTCGCCCTGGGCCTGCCGCACAAAATGCCCTGGTGGTGGGTTGTCGGCGTGGTCAAACTGCTGCTGGCACTGCTGCTGGCACTCCTGACGGGTTGGATTTCCTATCGGTATTGGCGGCGGGAAGATCCGGCAGTACGGCTCTATCGTCGCTTTTGCCAGCGTATGGCACGCCATGGCACGCCCCGCCTGGCCTGCGAAGGACCGGTCGCGTTTTCGCAACGGGCAGCAAAACACCATCCGCTTCTGGCCCCAAAAATCGAGCAGATCGGCCAATTGTATGCCGCGCTGCGGTATGGCAGGGATGCCCCTCCAGAAGCCATGCACCAATTGCGGTATCTCATTAATAATATTTGAAAAAACGCCATGAAGCCTGCGGGCGACCGGGCGATGACCCTCAGCGCTTCACGCCGCATCCTGAATGGAAACCACCAGACGCTTGCCGAGAACGAAAAGAGCCTGCTCAAGAAGAGGAAGTTTTGTGCCATGGCGCGGGTCGAGGATGCGACGCGCCTCTTTCTCATCACGAAATAAATTGATATTTTGCGCCATTTGTGCAAAATATCAATTTATTATCCATTCACGTGGTGGTGTTCCATGCTTGTCGAGTTTCGGGTCAAAAATTTTCGCTCCATTCGCGAGGAGCAGTGTCTGAGTCTGGTGGCTGCCAAGGATGCCGCCCACAAGGAGACACACCTTTTGGCGACAGGTATCCATGCCGTGCCGCATCTGCTCAAATCGGCGGTCATCTATGGTCCCAATGCCGGCGGCAAATCGAATTTGATCCGGGCATTGGAATTCATGCAGGGTGTGGTGGCCACTTCAGCGACCCAGACACGCGAGGGCGATCTATTCAATTATTCCGCATTCATGCTGGATGCCGTATCCAGCAAGCAACCCAGTGAATTTGAATTGACTTTTATTGACCAGGGTGTGCGTTTTCAATATGGTTTTTCCTTGATGCCGGAACGGGTGGTCGAAGAGTGGTTGCTGGTTTACAAGAGTGCCAAGCCACAAATGTGGTTTTCCCGGCGTTTTGATCCTGATGGTGGGAAGGATCTCTATGAATTTGGCCCGCACTTGACAGGAAAACGTTCCCTTTGGAAAGAGTCTACGCGCTCCAACGCCCTGTTCTTGTCCAAGGCCGTCGATCTCAACAGCGAGGGATTACGTCCCATTTATTCATGGATTACCAAAAAGCTCAGGATCATCGGTGCCGGGGATCGACCTCCATTTCATGCCTCGATCCTGCATGCAAAGACTGAGGAGGGAAAAACAGAGCTGTTGCGTTTTTTGGAAGCGGCTGATCTTGGTATCGTTGGCCTGGTGGCAAGTGATGAAAAAAAACTGAAGCAAATAATCAAAATGGGGTTGACGGCAGATGGCAAACCAGCAGCCGTGTACGCTGAAATGCCGATGCCCGTTTTTTTACATCAAGTCGAGGACATTGTGGCAAAAATTGACTTGGAAGATGAATCCGCAGGTACACAGAAATTTTTTGCTTTTGCCAGTTTTGTGATCAACATTCTTAAGGATGGTTGTGTATGGGTCGTCGATGAACTCGATGGCAGTTTTCATCCATTATTGGTACGCTTTTTGATCGGCTTGTTCCATTCCATCGATAATAATAAGAATGGTGCGCAATTGATTTTTACCACGCATGATGTTTCAATCTTAAACACAGAAATTTTTCGGCGTGATCAGATATGGTTTATCGAAAAGGATCAAACACAATCCAGCAAGCTTTATCCCCTGACAGATTTCAGTCCACGCCAAAAAGAGGCAATTGATCGTGGTTATCTCATAGGTCGGTATGGAGCGCTGCCATTTATTACAAATTTTAATTTATAAGGATTTATTCATGGCTATAGACAATCATCCTCGAATACGCCAGAATAATAAATTAAAAAGAAAGAAATATAAGCGTGCGAGTTATGATCGTATTTTGATTGTTTGTGAAGGAGAAAAGACTGAGGTGAATTATTTTGAAGAAATTCGAATAAGTTGCAGATTGCAAACTGCTAATGTACAGATTAAACATAGTGAATACGGAACAAATCCATTGCAAATAGTCGAATATGCTGTAGATTACTGTAGGAAACATGGCAATAGGTATGAACGTATTTATTGTGTTTTTGACCGTGATGAACATATTAATTATTTTAATGCAATAAATAGCGCTTCAGCAAAAGACAAAAAAATTAAAAATGAACTTGGTAAATATATTTATTTTTCAGCAATTCCATCCAATCCTTGTTTTGAATTGTGGCTATTATTACACTTTGAATTGATCACTCGCGAAATTCACCGTGACGAGGTCAAGCGTTTATTGCGTCAATCAGAATATTTGCCTGATTATACCAAAGGAGGAAGCAAATATTTTGAGCGTACCCGACACAAATTGAACGATGCTTTTGCAAATGTCGAAAAACAAAATTCCGAGCGTCAACGTCATGGGCACGAGAATCCATCCACAGCGGTAGGTCAGCTCGTCAAGTGTCTATTGGCCATGGGGGAACGTTGATGCGGTTTGAATATTTTGCCTTTTTCAACGGCGAATGGATTACAAACCGTTAATATTTCAGCGCTGTTTTTTGCGACGGAAATAATCCAGGACGGCGTGGACGGGAATGTAGCCGCGCAGAACGCCTTGTTTGCTGACCACAGGGAGCATGCGGAGGGAGTGTTCCAGGATGAGGTTGGTGGCCTGGTTGATGCTGCCCTGCATGGGGATGGAGATCAGGACCTGGTTTTCGTTGATTTTTCCCAGGGGCAGGGTGCAGATGGCCTTGTCGCGGGCGCTCATGGCCTGGGTGCCGAAAAAAGGCCCCATCAATTGCCTGAGGTCGCTTTGACTGACCACCCGGACCAGCTTGCCATGACGTTCGATGCCGATATAACGAAAACCATCCTGCCGCATGGCGTTGATGGCTTTGATGACCCGATCTTCCTCTTTCAGGCTGAAGGGGGGAATCGTGGTGACGATCTTGATGCTGCCGGCTTCATCTGGATGGGGCAGACCATCCGCAACCCCATAGACAAGATTGGGCGGCGGCAAAACGATGCCACCCTTGCCCCCAGCCATCTGGGATGCATGGGGTCCGGATGCGTCTTGCTGCTCCTGAAGGGAATCACCTTCGGTGGCGAATTCAGAAAGGGGGAACCCTTTTTGTTGCCCGACCAGATCGACATCCAGTCCACTCAGGGTGGTGTCTGAGGGTTCGATGGCGGCATTTTCCGGCTTGCCTTTACCTCCGGGAGCGGATTTGGAAGGAGAGGCGGGTGTTTTTCCTGCCGGTGGTGCGGCGGTTGCCTTGGTGGCAGTGGCTGACTTGGTTCCAGTCGCTTCCCGGGATGGTTCGACTGGTGCCGGTGCGGCGGCCTTCGCCGGAGCTGGAGCCGGAGTCGGAGCGGGAGTTGGCGCTGGTGTCGGGGCTGGTGTGGATTCCGGTTCGGCTGGAGCAGCCTTTGCCTTGGGCTCCTTGTTTTCGTCCGCCGTCCCTTCGATATCCACCTTGAACAATATTTCGCACAGCCCCTTGGAGAGGATCCATACGGAAGGTTCAACGGGAAACTTGGAAACCTGAATATCGACCGTGGCGGCCAGGTAGGTGCGGTTGTCGGGAATGGATTCCGGAAACTCGGCATATTGCGTATAGCTGGTGGGGAGGACCAGAAAAAGGTGCGAACCGTCCACCTTTTTTTCCACCAGATCGTTCATGGCACCAACCACCTGGTTGGCAATTTCCTGGAAACCTTCGCTGACCTCTTCGTTGTAATTGCGGTTTTTGACCTGTTCCTGGATGGCGGCCTCGGGGATCATCATCATCAGCCCGGCCAGGGAGATGGAGGTGGCCACATCCATGACGATATGGATATCGCCGGAGTTTTTGCCATCCTCCAGGACATAGGCGATGGTTCGGTCTGTTTCGAAGACCGGCTCCATTTCCTCACGGCCACGCATCAGGGCAAGATCCTTCAGCACGCAGGTGATGGGGGCTGCGGTGAGGGTGTTCAGGTCATTGGCCAGTCGCGTGAAGAAGTTCAGAAAAAAAGGACGGGCCTTTTTGAGGATCTGCTCTTCAGATGTGGGCATGCAGCATCACCTCGTGCGGGTCCGTATGATTTCCTCCGGTCCGGATCGAGACGCCTTTCGACAATTATTTGAAAAACTGACCCAGGGTGGCGCGCAGGGTATCCGGGGTAAAGGGTTTTTTGATATGGCCATTGGCACCGCTTTTGACGGCTTCGGCGACTTTGGCTTCGCCCCCTTCGGTGGTGACCATGACGATGGGCGTTTTGTCACCTGTTTTGCGGACCTCCTTGACGAAGGTGAGTCCGTCCATGTTGGGCATGTTCCAGTCGGAGAGGATCAGATCGCATTTGGATGCGGCCTGGGTTTCCAGTCCTTTGACACCGTCACCGGCTTCCAGGATTTCATCAATCTTGAAACCGGCCTGGCGGAGGCCCCGGGTAACGATCTTCCTCATGACGCTGGAATCATCGACGATCAGGACACGCATGTGATTTGTTCCTCTCTGGTTGGAGAAATTTCCTGTTATTCTACATGGTTATCTATGGTGCCGGAAGGGGGATCCGGGTCGCCCGTTCCGGATAATTCTGCCACACCGGACCATTATAGCCCAAAACGATGTCTGAATAAAACGTTCAAATGCTGAAGATGACGATCAGGGAGTGATCCTGCATGTGAAAGGTAAGCTGTTGCGTGGGATGGGCTGTTTTCCATTGGGCAACATACTCCGAACCCATGATGGCCATGGGGGTGCTGATGGTGATGCCGCTGATCTGCGACTGCGACTTCATGCCGCCGCAGACCATGTTGGCCAGTTCGGCGACACCGTCCAGGAGATCCTCCTGGGTCAATTCCCTGGTTTCGTTGCCGGTGATGGATTTGATGATGGCGGCAAGGGAACGTTGGCTGGTCATGACGGCGACGACGCCGGGGCAGGAGCCAAGCAGGTAGATCACGCCGCACACCTCCTGAGTCAGTTGGAAGATGGGCAGGGTTTTCACCGGCTCGCAGACGACGCGGTTCCAGGTTTCCGATTCGAGGATTTGGCAGGTCACGTTTTGCAACGTTTCCACCATGATACGGCAATTGTTTGCCTGGTCTGACATCATGCGGAAAATCTCCTAGCCACCCACGCCCAGGGCTTCCATGATGCGGGCCGCCATCTCTTCCTGGGAAAAGGGCTTGGTTTGGTAGTGAACGGCTCCGGCTTGAATGGCTTTGATGATATATTCCCGTTCCCCTTCCGTTGTGACCATCATCACCGGAATATTTTTGATGCGCGGATTGGCCTTGATGGATTTCAGGACTTCGAGGCCATTCATGCCGGGCATGTTCCAGTCGAGGAGGATGAGATTGATTTCCTGGCCGAGGTCCTGGAGAATTTCCAGACCGGCGACCCCATTTTCGGCTTCCAGCACATCGAAACCCAGGATTCCCCCGATACCGGCAATGACGCGGCGTATGGTTTTGGAATCGTCAATGGTGAGCAGTTTCATGGCCATGATCCTATGTACCTGGTTTCGGCAACACGCGATCCGGTGGGGATGGCCTGTAGGTGGCGGCGGTGGACGCTGTTGCTGTTTGCCTGGGCTTGGGACGGTACAACGTGGCGCTGCCGAGGGTAACCTGATCGAAAGCGGTTGTATAGCCTCGCGGCGATTCAGAAGCACCGATGGCCAGAAGGCCATCCGGGGCCAATGACGCATGCAGTTTTTGATAAATCTCGCTTTTCAATTCATTGGAAAAATAGATGAGTACATTGCGACACAGAATGAGATCAAAAACGCCATGTTCGGCAAAGCTCTCCTTCAAATTGAAGGATTTGAAGGTCACGAGCCGGCGTATGGCAGAATTGACTTCATGAGCCAGATTGTTGGCCTGCGGGATGAAATAGCGTTCCAGGAAGGCCGGGCGCATCCCCCGGGAGATGGCCAACTGGCTGTAGCGGGCTGTTTTGGCAATCATGAGGGCAGTCGGGGAAATGTCGGTTGCCAGGATTTGAAAGCGTTCCAGGGGGGGGGCGGTGGAGCCCATCTTGCGGCAACCGTGATCGAGCAGCATGGCGATTGAGTAAGGTTCCTGACCGGTCGAACAGGCCGCTGACCAGATGCGCACCTGGGGCTGATGTTCCCCTTTTTTCAACAGGATCGGAACCACAAAATCCGCCATGGCCGAAAAAAACGAGGCATCCCGAAACCAGAGAGTCTCGTTGGTGGTCATCGCATCGACAACCTTGGTCTTCAAAGGTCCCGTATCGGCCAGAAGTTTTTGATGAAATTCAATAAAATCCCGGCAGCCGGACTGGACCAGCAGCACGTTCAGCCGGTTTTCGACCAGGTACTCCTTGCCATCGGCAATCAGAATGCCACTATGTTCATGGACATAGTGCCGAATCAGGTCGAATTCTTCACGCGAGATAGGCATGCGCTGGTTACCGGCATAGATCCGAAATTCTGGGGCCAATCTTGTCCAACGGCAAGACTTCGTCCGCGAGTCCCGACTCTTCCACCGCCCGTGGCATGCCGTAGACGACGCAACTCTCCTGGTTCTGGGAGATGCACCAGGTATGCTTTTGTCGTTTGAGCAGCTCCACGCCCTGTGCGCCGTCACGACCCATCCCGGTCAGGATGACTGCCAGGACATTGCCGGTGAAATTTTCCGCTACGGATTGGAAGAGAACATCCACTGCCGGACGACACTCATTCACTCTGGGTCCTTCATTGAGGGAAACAACCATGCCGCCGGCGTCACTCTTGATACCCATGTGAAATCCACCCATGGCCAGGATGACACGCCCCGGGCCGATTGGCAATCCTTCCTGAGCTTCCTGAACTTCCATACCTGAAGTTCGACTCAACTGAGCAGCCAGGGAGGCCGTAAAGACCGGGGGCATGTGTTGCACGATCAGGGTCGGGATCGTCAGGGATCGGCCAATTCCGGACAGCAGTTGGGTCAAGGCTGCCGGACCACCGGTGGAGGAACCGATCAACAGCAGGTCAAAGTGCATGGGTTCCGCTTTGTCCTGGCTGGAAACTTTTCGGTGTGGTGACATGGATCGCGTGGCAGCGGCGGTTGGGGTCACAGGGGAAGGAGATGGTCCCGGACGTGGAGCCGCAGACGGCACGGAACGCAGGGCCGGAGTCGGCACGCTCCGTGGCATCGGGGGAGGCACCTTGGGGGGAAGCGTCACGGAAGGAGCCGGAAGCGGTGGCGAAGCAGGTGACCGGGATGGTGCCGGACGTGGCATCGGAAATGGTGCCGGTTTTTGTTCTTCCGGTTCGGGCGCGGTCCTGGTCGAAACAGGAGCGCGTGGTCCAGAAACATCCACGTTGACAACAGGTCTCCCGGGGGCCACCGGGGTGTTTGATTGGGCCGGATGGTCTTTTTTCTGCAACAACAGGGTCAGAATGGGTTCAAGATCGCGTCGCAGGGCTTCCCGTGCCCGGGTGGCATTGGACTCCAGGGGTTTGGTGACAAAATCCAGGGCACCGGCCTGCAAACACTCCATGACCAGATTGGCATTGGAGCGGGAAAGGCCGCTCACCATGATCACGGTGATGTCGGGATGGTTCTTGTGAAGATATTTTAACGTTTCCAGCCCATCCAGGACCGGCATTTCCACGTCGAGAAGGATCACTTCCGGCTGATGCAGCGCCAACTGGTCGAGGGCTTCGCGGCCATTGCTGGTCGAGGCGACCACCTGCACACCGGCGACGCTGCCGGCCACACTCTTCATGATCATCCGGTAGGTGATCGTGTCATCCACCACCATGATGCGGAGGGAGGCACCCATGAAATTATCAAATCCCTGAAGAGGTCATGAACTGGACCATCGGTAGGTGGCTTCGGCGATGTTCGCGTTGCCGTGATAGGTCAATTCCGTGCAGAGGGAACGCACCAGGGCAATGCCGCGGCCACCATGGTGCATGTTGCCTTCCAGGAAGGATTGTACCTGGTTGGGATCAAAGCCGGTCCCACTGTCGGCGATGTGGATGCGCAGCTCACCGCCCTGGGGATGGGGCGTATGGGTCAGGTGGATTTCAATCTGACCTTCGGTGAGGGCCGCCAGCCGCTCTTCGCGCTGGGCATAGTAGCGCAGAAAGCCTTCCGGGGTCTCCTTGGTGCGGGTATCCAGCTTCAGCAGGCCATGGTCCAGGGCATTGGAAAAAAGTTCGGCCAGAACCGTATAGATCCGTTCCCGTTGCCCGGAGGGTGCCTGGAGATTCATCAGGGCATTGATGATGGTGGGCAGGGGATCGACCGACTTCAGGGTGTGGGCGGAGAAGGTAAAGGAAATTTTCCAACTGGAAGGGGGAATATCCTTTTGGGGCAATTGTGGCCGACCTCCAGGCGGCTCTTCGCCGGCCCGGGCACAGACCACCTCCAGCAGACTGATATCGTCGGTTTGCACGGCATGACCACGAAAATGATTGAGTTTGTCCAGAATCATGGCAAACAACCGATCCGGTGGGTTGTTGCCATCGAAGAGGGCATCCAGACCTTCCTGGGAAAACATCGCTCCCTGGTCATTGGTGGCTTCGGTCAGCCCATCCGAGTAGAGAAAGACCCGATAATCGTCTTGCATCTCCAGGATTTCAACCTTGCGGTCTTCCCGGCGCATGGGGGCGACGCCCAGGGGAAGATGGCTGGAAAGAATGCGCCGCACGATGCGGCCACTCTGATCGGTGACCAGGACATCGGGCAGTCCGCCATTCCAGACCATGATGCTTTTTTGCCGAAAGTCGATTTCGATCAGGCAGGCGGCGCAAAACATGCGGGTCGGCAGGACCTTGCGCAGTTTGTCGTTGATCTGTTCCGCCAGATCGCCGATGGAAAACCCTTGCGCCGTCAGGCCATAAAACAGTTCCGCCAGGGGAAGTGCCCCGACCGAGGCCGACAGCCCATGGCCGGTAAAATCGCCCAGCATGATGTGCAGGCTGCCGGCGGGGGTGTAACTGGCCACGAGCAGGTCACCGTTGAACAGGGACATGGGGGTGGTCCAGTGGTTCAGACAGGGGGCATCCAGAAGATTGCCGGCCCGAACAATATTGGAAAAAAGATGTTGTCCAACCTCCATTTCGCGGCGGACGCTCTCCTGGTGTTTTTCCAACTGCTCTTTTTGGCTGCGCAGAACGGCATGGAGCTGGCGGATCCGCTCCATGGCGCTGATTTTGGCTTGCAGGATGACACGGTTGAACGGCTTGGTCAGAAAATCGTCGCCACCTGCTTCGATGCAGCGTGCCAACCCTTCGTCGTCGGTGACGGCGGTGAGAAAAATAATGGGGACGAAGCGATCCAGGGAGGCTTCCTTGATCTGTCGGGCCGCCTCGTAGCCGTTCATCAACGGCATGCGGATATCCATCAAGACCAGATCGGGTCGTTCGGATTTGAACAGGGCCACGCCATCCCGGCCATTGTAGGCAGTGACCACAGGGTGGCCATCCCGGCTCAGCAGCCGGTTCAGGATGGTACTGTTGATGCGGTCATCATCAACGATCAGGATTTTCATGCCGTGCCGTTGCAAGGATCGATGGAGGTTGTCTTTCGGGCTGTATGATCGTCAATTGATTTTGAAAAGACGCTGAAAATTGGCCGTTTCCAAAATTTTGCGAATTTCCGGGCGGGCATTGACGATTTCAATATCGGCTTCGTTGGCCCCGGCCTCTTCCCGAAGCAGAAGGAGCATGCCCAGGGCCGAAGAGTCGATGTACTCGGTCCCGGTCAGATCGATGATGAATTTGCGATTTTTGTTGACCGACCCATCGATCTCATTCTGATAGGCGGTACGAAACTGGGAGTGCATTTCAAAGTTGAAGCGGCCCTTGATGCTGATGGAGGTTTCGTTTTCATTGCGATTGACCGTGATGGTTCCCGACATCGTTCTCTCCTGCTGGCAATGGGTGATGACCGACTGAAAGTCAAAACAGTTCAATGTCCCCTTCGTCCATGGAAGTCTGATCGACAGGTTTGTGGCTGCTCTGGGCAAACAGATCCAGATGTTCCTGTAATGTCTCGCGTATCGCCTGAACTCGTGCCGCCTGATCCGTCAATCCCGGCTTGAGACAGCCACAGCATACCACATGGGTGAATTGTTCCATGAGATTGATGTGTTTTTCCAGGCTTTGCACGAGCTGTGTCACCATATCCTCAAACTGGAGAGACATCACCGCCGTTCCCACATCCTGATTGATCCGTTCGGTGATTTCCGACACCTTGACCAGGGTGGCGGCTGTGAACCTGTCGATCTTGCTGACTTCTTCCATCATTTCATCGACCCGGCCCTTGGATTCGATGGCAAAGCTCATGTCCTTGGATGCCATGATTTCGATGATTTCCTTGGCTGATTCGATATTTTCCTGGGAGCGACGCACCACCTGATTGATTTTTTGACTGAACTGGTTTGAATCCTTGGAAAGCTTGCGGACCTGGTCGGCCACAACGGCAAACGCCTTGCCCGCCTCTCCGGCTCGTGCCGAGACAATTCTCGCATTGAGGGCCAAGACGTTAGTCTGTTCCGCAATGGCGTCAATGTCATGCAAAAAATTGACGACCTCGTTCATCTGGTTGGAAAGATCGTCGATGCGATGCACCATTTCCATGCTTTGGCGACTGACCAGCAGAATGTGGTCCACGAAAGAGCGCAAAATCCGGTCGGTTTCACTGACGAATTGCCGGATATTGATGCGTTTCTGGGCCTCATCACCCTGGGGTTTTTCGGAACTTTCCGCCCCTTCCATGCTTGTGGTCAGGGAGGTCACCAGCTCGTTCTGACTGTTGGATTGATCGCGCAGACCATTGAAACTGGCCGTTAATTTGACGATGGCATCCTGGACGAGAAAGCGAATCTGGCCGGCATCATGGCGCAATACATCCATTTCCAGGTGAAGCTGCCCCTGGATCTCTTGCGCAAGCTGTTGTTCTTGATTGTCCATGATGGCGTTTTATGGATATCCGCTCTGCTCAAGCTGTTGTTCTTGATTGTCCATGATGGCGTTTTATGGATATCCGCTCTGCTGGGGTCTCACCGTTGGCTGTTCATGGATCGGGATGGGGAGCAGACCGTTGCGGGATCAACTTGCAATCAGGCCGTTGCGAGGAAAACACCCGATCAGACTGTTTCGGAATCAACACCCAGGACACTGGCAACATCCAGGATGACCAGTAAATTGTTTTCAAACTCCACGACTCCATGGACAAAATCCGCCGCGATGCCGCGCAGGTTGGCCGGGGGGGGTTGAATGTTGTCGTCGGAAATTTCCAGCACATCGCCCAGTTGATCGACGACCAGACCGACCGGATCCTGCCAGGGACAACGCGCCTCACCGATTTCCCGATTGATCTGGATCACCTCGCTGCGCGTTTTCATGATGACATTGTACTGCTTGCGCTTGTTGTTGGCCGTCCCCTCGCCGACAGGCTGTGCATCGTTCCAGCCCAGACGGCGTTTCAGGTCAAACAGGGTGATGACGCGCCCGCGTATGTTCAGCATGCCGCGAATGTAATCGGGCGAGCCGGGCACCGGGGTACACTCCATGGAGCGATTGATTTCCCGCACGAGCAGAATTTCGATGCCCAGATACAAATCGCCCAGGGTGAAGGTGCTGACGAGCATGGCTCACTCCCCCTTAAAAGTCTGTTGTCGGCTGGAGGGAAGAGACCACCTTCAGCAGCCGCTTTTTGTCGATGGTGGGCACGCAGGCGACAAATCCGGCCCGGATGCATCTTTGCTCCAGGTCGGAAGAGATGGAGGTCGTCGTGGCGACCATGGGAATGTCACCATGGGAGGTGGCAGGCATTTCCACGGCCAGCTCAAAGCCATCCATGAGGGGCATGTTGATATCGGTGACGAGCAGATCGTATTGATTGGAGCGCAGCATGGTCAGGGCCATCTGGCCATCTTCGGCCTGATCGATTTCAAAACCGATCTCCTTGAGATAGCTGGCGGTCAGCACCCGCAGGAAGGGGGTATCATCCACCACCAGGGCACGCAGACCGGCGGCATCGAATTTTGAATCCAACTGGGATGTGGTGATACGGGCCAGATCCAGAACCCGGTTGACATCCGGGAAGAGAACCACCCGGTCGTCCAACTGCGCCGAGCCAAACAGACCGTCCGCAACGATGGCCCGGGTATCCAGTTCAATATTGATTTCGCGGGTATCGATGATGCGGGCGAAGATCAGGCCAGCCTGGATATCCGGAATATTGGGAACCACCATGCATAGATCATTGTCTTCATCCTCCCCTTCCGGACGGGGGGCCAGGCCCATTCCTTCCAGACCCATCACCTGATCCGGATAGATGGCCCGGAAGGTTTTGCGGTCGTAGCGCACATAGGGAAGGCCGCCAATATTGACGAGCAGGTTTGGCGATATTTTTTCCACCCGCCGCACCATGCTGTGGACGATGCCCATGAGCAGACCGGTATCGGTCTCCAGGAGGATGATGTTTTGCCGTTCGCGCAGGGCTTCGCGGCGTTCGGCATCCAGGTCCATGCGGGTGGCGCGTTCGACGTTGCTGAAGCTGATGTTGGCCCGTTCCATGACCCCGGCATAGTCGATGATCAGGGAGACCGTGCCATCGCCCAGGATGGTGGTGGCCGAAAAGCAGACGTTGTCCTTGAAGAAGGAAGGGAGCGGTTTCACCACAATCTCTTCGCTGTCGAGGACCTCATCCACCACCATGCCAAACTCATTGCCGCCGACATTGAGGACCATGACGTAGGCGACAAGGCTGCCTGGATGGCGGCGATCCTCATTTTCCCGACGATTGCCGGAGTTCCGGCCACTGCTGACGCCAACCTTGGGGCGACTGGCAGCGGTGGCGGCCTCTTCGGCACGTTGCCGCCGGGTGCGCCGATCCGAGAGGCGCCCCCGCCGGTCGGGTTCGCTGCTGTCGGGCGGAAAGGTGCGTTGGATACCAAGGACATCAGCCAGGTCCACCAGGGGCAACAACATGTTACGCAAACGCAACACCGGGGCGTTGCCCACAGTTTCAATCTGATTGGAGCGATCTGATTCGGCCACCCGGACAATTTCCACCAGACCGATTTCCGGGATGGCAAAGCGTTGATTGCCAGCCGAAACGATCATGGCCGGAATGATGGCCAGGGTGAGGGGGAGTTTCAGGATGATGCGGGTACCCCGGCCGACCTTGGATTCGATATGGACCGTGCCGCCCAATTTTTCAATATTGGTGCGCACCACGTCCATGCCCACGCCGCGGCCCGACACATCCGAGACTTTCTTGGCCATGGAGAGTCCCGGCAGGAAGATCAGATTCAGGGCCTCTTCCTCGCTCATGGCGTCGGCCTGTTCTTCGGTGATCTGACCTTTTTCGATGGCTTTCATCTTGATTTTGTTGCCATCGATACCGGCACCATCATCGCTCAGGGCAATATTGACCATGCCGTTTTCATGGTAGGCGGCGAGTTCCACCCGGCCGGCCTCGGGTTTGCCGATGGCGATACGGTCATTCGGTGCCTCGATGGCGTGATCGGCCACGTTGCGGATCATGTGGGTCAGGGGGTCGGAAAGATGTTCGATCACCGACTTGTCAAGGTCCACATCGCCGCCGCGCAGTTCCAGATCGATCTTTTTCTCCAGTTTGCGTGCCAGATCGCGAATGATGCGGGGAAATTTGTTGAAAACCACACTCACCGGCTGCATGCGGGCCTGCATCACCTTTTCCTGGATGCGGCTGGTGATCGAGTCCAGGTTTTGCACGAGCGGCCCGATGCTGGGATGCTGACTGGCCACATCGGCAGCGGCCCGGGTCAACTGGTTGCGGGCCAGAACCAGTTCTCCGGCCATATTGATCAATTCATCCAGCAACGAAACACTGACCCGCAGGGTCTCTTCCACAGCTGGAGGCGCATTGCCCTTGCTGCTGCTGGTGGTGGTTGGCGTGGCTGCTGCGGCAGACGAAGATGTCGATCCTCCGCCCTTGCCGCTGCTCCCCTTGTTGTATCCCAGAATGCCACCAGTGGGTTTGCGCAGACGTGGCCGTCTGGTTTCCGGTTCTGCATCCGCCAGCACGGGCGTCAGTGCCGTGTCATCACCCTGTGCCCGCAACGGCAGGGGCTTGCCTCGTGAAACCGCAGAAATGGCCGAGGTCTCCGGTTGCAACTGCGGACGCAGTGCCGCCGCCAGCTTGACCAGGGATTCGGGTATCTGAACGGGAGTAAAACTCTCACGCGAAAGTTGCAGCAGGGTTTGCAGGAGATCCGCTTCCAGCACGGTCGCCAGCAACACTTCCAGCACGTCATGGACCGTATGGAGACCCGGATCTGCGGAAACGTTCGGACTGGTTGCCACCACCAGACCGACGGATTCCATCAGGGCCTTCATTTTAGTGAAGAAGGACTGTTTCTCGTCCGCATCCTTGGGGAGCTGCAGTTTGATGATGAAAAACAGTTGCCCGTGATGCACGGCATTGGTCACGGCTTCCGGGTACTGTTCAAGATTTTTGAGATTGACCAGCACCGGGGGTCGGCTCAGTGCCCGGGAGGGTGCCGCCGGTTTTCCCGCAACGGCATCTTCGACCACGGCCTCCGCAACCCCGGCATCTTCGGCTGGAGGCTCGGATTCCGCCGGCGGGAGCGACTCACCTGCCGGTTCCGTTTCCGACGTTTCCGCCCCGGCGGGAGAAGACGGCTCCGGTACCTCTGCCTCTGCCTCTGCCTCTACCGTTGCCGCTGCTGGTGTTGGTGCCGCTGCCGGTGGACCACCCCCGTCCAGATCCGCCAACAAGGCCTGAATCCGGGCCACCTGCTCGCTGGCATCGACACTCTCGCTGCCGCTGACATCGTTGATCATTGTCTGCAGCTTGTCGAGGCCCGCCAAAAGACTGTCGGTCACCGTCGGCGTGGCGACATTCGGATCATCGCGCACCTTGCCGAGCAGGTTTTCCATGGTATGGCTCAGCTTGGTGATGGCAGTGAGGCCAAAAAATCCAGCCGAGCCTTTGATGGAGTGAACACCCCGGAAAAGGCGATTGATGATATCCCGCTCCGTACTGCTGCCGTTCTCCTCCAACGTCAGCAGGTCGGGTTCTATGGTCTCAAGGTGTTCGACCGCTTCCTGGACGAACATCCCCAACAATTCATCGTCTTCCTCGGACATGGCCGTTCCGCTTCCAAGCGCAGGGGTTGTAATAAGGATGCAAACCCAATCCGTGTGTCGGTTAAGCGGCCTGCAAGACCGGTACCAGAGAAAAAAAGGCCCGGTCACACTCTGCACACATCATTAAATGGATTGCCGTGCAAAACCAGGAAAAAAATATGATGAAATTTCCCCGGCAATTTTGTTATGATCTGTTGCGAAACTGGATGGGAATTGTGAAGATTGTCGGGAAGCTTTTGTTTATCGACTGTTTTTGGGCGTTTTCATGGTCCGCAGCCGGTTTCAGGGATGCAGTTGGAAAAACTTTTTTGTCTGGAACAAAATTTGCTGAACCGCTCAACGCCCAATCATACATTTCAGCAAGGCTGTCGCGTCGCTGTTGAGGGCGCTGGCACCGAAGACCCATGTCGCAAATTGCCAAACCAGCAGGTGTTGCAAGCGATCACGGAGTCTTGCACGGGCCAGCGATCCGTCCAGACGCAGGTTTGAACCGGTTGCCCGAGGGAGGAAAAGCTGATGAGGAAAACGGTTTTGTCGGAAATTTTGGATGAGCCGGTATTCGATAACAATGACACCCACCTCTGGATGGCTGTCATGGATCGGGCCGTGCGCGATCTTGTAGCGCTGGAACGGTACCGGCAGGATCCGACTGTCATGGAAGATCCCGTTTTTCGTTACGATTATCGTACCCTGAAAAAATGGTTTCACTCCTCTTCCATGGAGCCCGGTTCCTTCAACTGGATCTGTTCCCTGGTCAATATTGATCCGCGCTGGGCCTTGCGGCGCCTCGAAGATCGCCTCAAAGTGTGCCTGCTGCCCGAGTCGGCCAGAAGGGCCAGCGCCGCCCGCAATGAACGGGTACGGGCTGCCGCCGCAGCGCGAGCGGCCTGAGCGGTTTTTTTTTGTCGGTTGGTCAAATCCATTTTCAGGCCGGGCTTGCCCGGCCTTTTTTTGACGTATGGAGTCAACAGAACATGATGGTGGATCGGTTGCAGGAGTCCTGGTTGCGCGGATCCCGCTTTTTGGGGGCCCGCCATGCCATTCTTTGTGGAGCCATGTCCTGGCTTTCTGAACACAATCTGGTGGCAGCCATCTCTGCTGCGGGTGGCTTCGGGGTCCTGGCCACCGGCAACATGCCTCCCGAAACCTTGCAAAATGAGATTCACCAGGTACGAAAACGCACCAGCAATGCCTTCGGAGTCAATCTGATCACCCTCAATCCACGCCTGGGCGAACTGGTGACCGTGGTGGTGAACGAAAAAGTGAGCCATTGCGTCCTGGCCGGCGGCCTGCCAGATCAGGAAACCATGCGTACCCTCAAGGAGGCCGGAGTGAAGGTGATCGTCTTCGCCCCGTCCCTCGCCATCGGCAAACGTCTGATTCGTCGCGGTGCCGATGCCCTGATCATCGAAGGCCATGAAGCCGGCGGTCATGTCGGGCCGGTCGCCACCAGCGTTCTGGTCCAGGAAATCCTGCCCCATGTCGATGAAGTCCCCGTCTTCGTGGCCGGGGGCATTGCCAACGGCGACATGGTGGCCAATCTGGTGGCCATGGGAGCCGCCGGTTGCCAGATCGGGACCCGGTTCGTCTGCACCACCGAGTGCATCGCCCACGCCAAATTCAAGGATCTTTTCATCCGCGCCCAATCCCGGGATGCCATGGTGACCGTGCAGTTCGATCCCGTGTTGCCGGTGATTCCGGTCCGTGCCCTGGTCAACAAGGGAACCGATCTCTTCAATCAAATGCAGCTTCGCCTGGTCAGTGAAGTGAAAGAAGGACGCAAGGAACGCAAGGATGCCATCCTGGAACTGGAACATTTCTGGGTGGGTGCCTTGCGGCGGGCCGCCATCGACGGCGACGTGGAGTTCGGCTCGGTCATGGCCGGGCAGAGCGTCGGTCTGGTCCGCGCCATCCAACCCGTGGCCGAAGTGATGCAGGAACTGGTCAGCGTCGTGGAAAATCGCCTGCACGCTTCGGCAGCGGTTGCATGACGCAGGGTGAAAATTTTTTCACAACGCAACATGCAAATCCTGATTTTCGTGCGTCCATCATCCCCGTGAAAACGGGGATTCAAGCCGAAAAGGTGGGGGTTGCCGGTTTCAGGAAAGATGTGAAGTGTTGTTCCACAAGCGCGGCTTGAACGCCACTGGATTGAGCAGACGGACCGAATCCCCGGACGGGGCTATGACGAAAAGTCCAGACTTCATGGCCTGTTTGGCCACCTGATCGGGAACGACCATGGCGGCCATCGCACCCATGATCCGCATTCCGGCATAGGTCGGGAAAAAAAGCGGCACCTTGGGCAGTTTTTTCAGAAATTTTTTAATGTGTTTTTCGCTCAGTTTGGATTTGACCTCCACCACGACCAGCATTTGATCGTTGATCACGGTCAGATCCAGTTCCAGGCTGTCACCAAAGCGGCGGGCAAGGCGATTTGGACTGACTTCATGGACCGGGATGCCGCGTTCGGCAAACAGGGTTTCACAGGCCGGGGCAACCATACTCTCCACGTACTCTCCCAGACGATTGCCCAGTTCACCGATTTGCCTGTCCACCCGGTCAATCTGTTCGTCCACCCGGTCAAGATGCTCATCCATCCGGTCAAGGCGTTTGTCCCTCTCGATCATTTGGGCATCGAATCTTTTGCTGCTCTCGGCCAACTCGTCCAGTTTTTTTTGGATACGGGCGTGTTGAACCAGCGATTCTGCCTGAAATCTGGCATTGATTTCTGACATCTGTTTTTCTCGTTCTGCGATCTGATCGAAAGTCGCCCAGATTTTGTCATAAACAGCTTGATGATCCATGACTTGCTCCCTGGTCAATCATCCAACCATCCATTGGGGTTGTCCGTGGACATGATCCCACAAGCGTGGCTTGAATTCCACCGGGTTGAGCAGACGGGCCGAATCCCCTAGAGGCTGCCTATTAACTTTCGGATAAAAAAAATTGAAAAGAAAGATTTTATTGGGGCTCCGCCCCAAACCCCGCCAGGAGGAAGGGCACAG